>DATMBD010000157.1:0-4705 GCA_035559355.1 Dehalococcoidia bacterium | reverse complement strand
CCGCCGATCTCGCGGCCCTGGCGACGCTGAGGAGCCTGATCAAGCCCTCCGGTGCCATCTGGGTGGTCTCACCCAAGGGCAAGGCCGCGAGCATCAAGGACACGGACGTCATGGCGGCGGCGCGCGCCGCAGGCTTAGTCGACACGAAAGTGGCGTCGTTCTCCCCTCTGGACACCGCCCTCAAACTGGTGATCCCAAAGTCGCTGCGCCCTGGCTGAGGCCGGCTAAGATCCGCCAAGCCTCTTCGGTCGCCTCTGTGCCCGCGGACTGATCGCCGTCCCCGTTTAGCCCGCTATCGCGTTTCCGGCTCCCGGGTCAGTTCTCCGAAGCGCTTGTAGAGTTTGCGGACCTTCGGACTGATGACGATGGCGCAGTAGGGATACGACTCGTTGCGGTTGTAGAAATCGTGGTGGTAGGACTCGGCAACGTAAAACTCACCGAGGGGCGCCACCTCCGTAACCACGGGGTCCGCGTACATGCCTGAGGCGTTGACCGCCGCGATCTTGCGCTCGACCGCCTCCTTCTGTGCCTCTGTTGCGTAGAAGACAGCCGACCGGTACTGCGTGCCGATGTCGGCGTCCTGCCGGTTGAGGGTGGTGGGGTCGTGCAGCTCGAAGAAGACATCGAGCAGCTGGTCGTAGGAGATGACGTCCGGATCGAACGTCACCTGCACCGCTTCCGCGTGACCGGTGTCGCCGCGGCAGACGTCCTCGTAAGTGGGATTGGGCTTGCTGCCGCCCGTGTAGCCGGGCACGACCTTTTCCACGCCCCGCAGTCTCTGGAATACGGCCTCCGTGCACCAGAAGCAGCCGCCTGCGAAGGTCGCCGTCTCCGTGGTCATGGGAGGAGAGGCAGCTCCGGACGAAGTGCCGCCGGAAGGCGGCGCCGGCTAGCGTGTCGTCTGGCCCGCGGAGGTCGCCGCCACGTCATCGATCTTCGCATCCGCGCCGAGGATAACCAGGATGTCCGCCTCGGGGTTGCTGCGCAACGCCGCTTCCGCGTTGGTGCCCTCGCGGACTCGGGACGAAGGCAGGTCGAGCCAACCAGCCAGGCGCTGGGCCGTGTACGACTTCCCCGTGAAGTAAACGATCACGCTCTCCTGGTAGGCAGTGGCCGCGTTCGCCACAGTGACCAGGGACTTCGGAATGCCGAAGGAGCTGAAGTACTCCATGGCCTTCGTGGCCTGGCCCTCCACGCCGCTCCCGTTCTGGATTTCGATGGACGCATTCTCCTTTTCCAGGCGATTGTCGGACGTGAATGCCTCGACGATCTGCTTTATGCCCTCCTGCGACGGCACGAGGACGGAGGGGTCACCGATGGTCGTCGCCGTCGTCGCTGGGCCAAGCGAAAGGAAGGCGATAGAGTTCTGGTCTATACGCGAGGCGAGTTCGGCGAAGCCGGGGATCTGGAGGTCGCTCACGTCGGTTTCGATCGCGTCCTTGTATTTCCTCCAGAGGTCCACCATGGTCTTCGGGCTGGAGATTATGTTCAGGCTGGTGGCCTTCTGGATCACGGCCCAAATGATGTTCTGCTGGCGGATGATGCGGTCGCGGTCATCGGAGCCGCGGCGCACGCGCGCGTAGCAGAGCGCTTGGCTCCCGTTCATGTGGTAAAGGCCGGGCTTGAACACGCAGGGGAAGTAGTCACCCGGAAGCTCGGTCTCGGAGTAGAGCGGGTCGTTGACGCCGGGTTCCAGGACGTTAACGTCGACGCCGCCGAGGGCGTCGATGATTTCCTTGAAGCCCTCGAAGTCGATGATGACGTGATAGTCGATTTTGATCCCCAGGAGGTTTTCGACGGTCTTCCGGACGGTGGCAACGCCGCCCCCGGGATAGTCGCCGGTCTCGCCGATGATGTAGGCGGCGTTGATCCGGTTCTGGATCTTGCCGCGCGGCCCCGGTATGTCCACCCACAGGTCGCGCGGCATCGCCAAGCCCCGAGCGGAGCGCGTCTGCGGGTCAATCGTCATCACGAACATCGTGTCGGTGCGGGCGGGAGCCTTTCCCTCGCGAGGCCGCCTGTCGAGGCCCATGACGAGCACGTTGATCCGCCGGCCGCCGATCTTGTCGTCAGCACCCTTGTCGACTCCGGGAAGGTTAATGCCTCCCAGCGAAATGCCTTTGATCTCGCTGCCGGGGAAGAAGATCTGGTCGATTTGGGTGATGACGACCAGGGCCGTGTAGAAAGAACCGGCAGCAAGGGCCAGGATGCCGAAGATGATCAGAAGCTGATTTCGGAGCTTTGGTCTGTGTGGCGGTCTTGGGCGGCGGGGTGAAATGTCTTGCCTGGTTCGTTCCGGCATGCTGTTGGCTAGTATCTTACGGACGCTCCACTCGAAGCTCAACCTCGGGGGCCGCGCATTAAACGTTACAGTTGATCGTCCGCCTCGCCGGCGCCTCAAGCCTGCCGACGCCGCCCGCGGCGCGTACAATCTGCCTGTCTCATGGAATTTCAGAACCTGCGGCTGGAAATCGAAGCGGGGTTGGCCCGGATCGTCCTCGCGCGGCCGGCGGCGGCCAACCGCGTGGACGCGCGGCTTCTCCGCGAAATCGAGGCAGCGGCCGAGCGCGTCTCGGACGATGCCTCGGTCGCCGTCTGCCTGGTCACGGCTGAAGGCCCCGACTTCTGCGCTGGCTGGGACCCGGAGACCCGTGAGCAGCTGCTGATCAGGGAGCCGCCGATCGCGGATCCATTTCTACCCCTTGCCGGCCTCGCTTGTCCGGTGATCGCCGCTGTCCAGGGCCGAGCCTTGAGCGCCGGCCTGGAGCTCGCCCTGGCGTGCGACGTGCGCCTGGCGGCCGAAGATGCCCGCTTCGGGCTGCCGGAGGTGGGCGAAGGCCTGCTGCCGCTTGCTGGCGGCACGCAGAGGCTGGCCCGCCTCGCCGGACGGGCTGTAGCCAGCGCAGTGCTCCTGCTGGGCGAAGAGCTGGACGCGGAAGCGGCCTACCGTTGCGGCCTGGTCAGCCGGGTTGTGCCGGCTTCCCGCCTGGCGTCGGAGGCGAGCGCGGTGGCAGCGCGGGCAGCTTCGAGGGGACCGCTGGCGCTCCGGTACGCGAAGGAGGCGGTGCGCCACGGCCTGGCGTTGCCGCTTGACGAAGCGCTTCGCTACGAACTGGACCTCTCGATCATTCTCCAGACGACCCGCGACCGCGCCGAGGGCGTCCGCGCCTTCCTGGAGAAGCGCGAGCCGCGTTTCGAGGGGGAGTAGCCGCACCCGCGGCCTCGACGTCGAGCCCGGCAGCCACGCCTAAAATGGAAGCGTAATGTCTGCACGCTCCGACAACACCAAACGGGCGCGCTTCGCTGCCCGCCTGGCGGCGCTGCCCTCGCGCCCCGGTGTCTACATCATGCGCAACGCCAAGGGCGACGTGATCTACGTCGACAAGGCGGCCTCGCTACGCAACCGCGTGCGCAACTACTTCGGCGCGCCCCATTCGCTGGAGCCGAAGACGCGAGCGCTCGTGGAACAGGTGGAAGACTTCGAGTATATCGTCACCCAGAACGCGGCAGAAGCGCTCCATCTGGAAGCGACCCTGGTCAAGCGTCACCAGCCGTTCTTCAACGTCCGCCTCAAGGACGACAAGCACTACCCCTACCTCCGCGTCGACATCCAGAACGAATGGCCCCGCGTGGAGATCGCCCGCCGCGTCCAGAACGACGGCGCTCGCTACTTCGGGCCCTACGCCTCCGCGTCTTCCGTGCGGACGACTCTCGGCATCGTCAAGAAGCTGTTCCCCTGGCGGTCGTGCACGAAGCAGATCACCGGCACAGACCCCCGGCCCTGCCTCGACTACTACATCCACCGCTGCATCGCCCCCTGCACCGCCTATTGCACGAAGGAGGAGTACGACGAAGTCATCCGCCAGACGATCCTCTTCCTCGAAGGCAAGACGGCGGAGGTCTTGAAATCGCTCAAGACGCAGATGCAGGAGGCGGCCGACTCTTTGCAGTTCGAGCGCGCGGCCTTGTTTCGCGACCAGATCAAGGCCGTTGAAAACGTGGCGGAAAAGCAGTACGTGGAGCGCATCCGGCCGACGGACGAGGACGTATTCGGCCTCGCGCGCGCGGAGGGCACCGCCGAGGCATGCGTCCAGGTCTTCTTCCTCCGCGGCACGCAAATGGTAGGCCGGGACTTCTTCACACTCGACGGGGTGCAGGACGAGTCGGACGGCGACGTCCTCGGCAGCTTCCTGAAGCAGTTCTACGAATCGGCCGTCTACGTGCCGAAGACCGTCGTGGTCCCGTTCCCGATCCCGGAGGCGTCTTTGATCGCCGAATGGCTGACGGAGAAGCGCGGGTCGAAGGTAAACATCGCCGTGGCGCAGCGCGGCGTGCGCCGGCGCATGGTCGAGCTCGCAGCCGAGAACGCAAAGGAGTCGCTAGACATGCTGCGGGCACGGTGGCTCGCCGATTCCGGCAAGCGTGACCAGGCGCTCGCCGAGCTCCAGGAGGAGCTGGACCTACCGTCCTACCCGAGGCGAATCGAGTGCTACGACAACTCCAACATCCAGGGCACGAGCCCGGTGGCGAGCATGGTCGTCTTCATCGACGGCCAGCCGCGGCCGCAGGAGTACCGCCGTTTCCGGATCAAGACGGTGGTGGGCGCGAACGACTTCGCCTCGATGGCCGAGGTCCTCGGCCGCCGCTTCCGGCGATGGCAGAGGAACGGGCAAGCGGGCAAGCTGGCTGACGGCCAAGACGGCCC
>DATMBD010000156.1:0-6472 GCA_035559355.1 Dehalococcoidia bacterium | reverse complement strand
TTCGCCTTGGCTGGAGACGGCTGCGAAGGCGCTGCTTTGAGGCGCTTCCCTCTTCGGTGAAGAGGCCGGAAATTCCGGAATCCGCGGACCGAGATTTTCTGCGGCAGCGACGGGTACGCCCCGGTAACCAACCCATCCTTTCTTGACACCTCGCAGTCCCGGCCCTAGGGTTAAGTTAGGCGCAGGCGAACAATCAAGCACAGAACGCCCCGTCTGCGCCATTGCGCTCCAACAGGGAGGTTAGTCGTGAGGTCTTCGGCGTCTGGTGCCGTCCGGCGCGCGCTGCTGCCGCTCCTGACGGGTCTACTGGCTCTGACGTTCTTGTCCGCGTGCGGCGGCGACGGCGGCGGCGACGCGGGCGAGGCCCCCGCCTCGATCAAGATTGGCGCCGTCGTGCCGCTTACCGGCCGCTACGCAGCCCTCGGCGCCCAGATTAAAGGCGGCTACGAGATCGCCGTTGAGGAGATCAACGCGGCCGGCGGCGTCGAGGTCAAGCAGTACAAGAAGAGAATCCCTCTCGAACTCCAGATCCTGGACGACGCTTCCGACCCCACCCAGACTGTCCAGCGCCTGGAGACGCTGTACTCCAACAACGTCCTCGCCTACCTCGGCGGAGCCGGCTCCGACCTCCACATCGCCGCGGCGCCGATCGCCGAGAAGAACAAGGTACCGTACATAGGCGTCGCATTCGCGGTCCAGAAGCCGCACACGCTGGGCTACAAGTACCTCTTCTCGCCCTTCCCGAAATCGCCCGGCCTCGTCAAGGCGTTCTTCGACCTGATGGACGCCCAGAATCCGAAGCCCACCAAGCTCGCCTTCTTCTACGAGAACACCGACTGGGGCGCGGAGATGCGCGACCTCTCCCGCAAGGAAGCCCAGGCACGCGGCTATCAGGTGGTGGCTGACGAGCAGTACGCACCAGGCGCCACGGATGTCTCCCCCATGATCCTGAACGCCAAGAATGCCGGCGCCGAAGCGATGCTGTCCATCCCCAGCCCGCCGGACGGCAACCTGATCCTGCGGCAGATGAAAGAACTGGACTTCAACCCTAAAATCTCGTTCTTCGTCCGCGCCGCTGACGGCGTCGCCTGGGGCCAGAACTTTGGCAAGGACGGCGACTACGTCCTCCTCGCCCCGGGATGGAGCCCGGACCTGAAGTACGAAGGCGTCCAGCAATTCGACTCCAAGTTCCAGGCGAAGTACGGGCAACCGGCCCAGGCAGTCGCCGGCCCGGCCTACGTCGCCGTCCAAGTCCTCGCCGACGCCATCGCCCGCGCCGACAAGCTTGACCGCGATTCCATCCGCGACGCGATCGCCAAGACGGACCTCAAGAACACGATCATTGGGCCCGTGGCGTTCAATGCGGATGGCACCGGCAAAGTGATCACCTTCATCGTCCAGTGGCAGAACGGCAAGCAGGTCTCCGTCTGGCCGCGAGAGCAGGCAGCGGCCGCGGTCGCCTATCCGGCGCCCCCCTTCCGCTCGCGGTGACGCCTTGCGAGCTCCGGGCCGCAAGCAGAACGTGAACGCGGCCGCGAACGCGCTGAAGGCCTGGGGCCGGCCGCGTCCATGCTCCTGACGCTGAGGGGCGTTTCCAAGTCGTTCGGCGGCGTCCACGCCGTCCGGAACGTTGACCTCCAGGTCGAGGCCGGCGAAATCGTCGGCCTGATTGGGCCAAACGGCTCCGGCAAGACCACTCTCTTCAACGTGGTGACAGGTTTTTACACTCCGGACGCGGGAACGGTGGTGTTCGACGGCCAGGACATCACCGGTGCCGGCCCTGCTCAGGTCTGCCACCTGGGAATCGCTAGGACCTTCCAGCTGGTCAGGCCGTTCCTCCACCTCACCGCCCTTCAGAACGTCGCTGTCGCCCGCGCCTACGGCCGCGAGCCGGCGAAGAGCAAGCGTCAGGCGGAGGAGGAAGCCGTCGAAATCCTCGACTTCATCGGCTTTCAGGGCCGCAGCCGCGTCCTCGCCCGCAGCCTGAC
The DNA here is from genome assembly GCA_035559355.1 of Dehalococcoidia bacterium. Taxonomy (GTDB): domain Bacteria; phylum Chloroflexota; class Dehalococcoidia; order DSTF01; family WHTK01; genus WHTK01. Next base: position 4,484 of record DATMBD010000156.1, on the reverse strand, counting down.
GCTCGTCGATCGCAAGCGCCTCGAGCTCGGACGCGCGCTGGCCGCTCGACCCGCGCTCCTCCTCTTGGACGAGCTGCTGGCTGGTCTCAATCCCTCGGAGGTGCTCGCCGGGCTCGACCTGATTCGGCGCACCCGCGACCGCGGCATTACCGTGATCATGGTGGAACATCTGGTTCAGGCAGTCTTCGCAGTCTCCGACCGCGTCATCGTCATGAGCGCCGGCGAGAAGATCGCGGATGGCGCTCCCGCGGCCGTCGCTTCCGACCAGCGGGTCATCGATGCATATCTGGGCGTGGGGCATCATGCTTGACGTGCATGCGATCAGCGTCGCCTATGGCGACCTGCAGGCGTTGTGGGAGGTGTCCCTTCGCGTCCAGGAGGGCGAGATCGTGGTCCTCATCGGTCCCAACGGCGCCGGCAAGACGACCCTGATGCGCGCGGTCGCCGGCCTGCAACCCCCGTTCCGGGGACGCATCCTCATCGACGGCTGGGAAGCGCAGGGCCAGCCACCGCACCGCATCGTAGAGCGTGGGGTGGTCTTGGTGCCGGAGGGACGGCGCCTCTTCCCTGGGATGACCGTCCTCGAAAACCTGGAGATGGGCGCCTACGGCCGCAACCCGCGCCGCCTTCGCGAAGCAACGCTGCGGCGCGTTTACGAAATCTTTCCCGTACTCCACGAGCGCAGAGACCAGGCCGCCGGGACGCTGAGCGGCGGTCAGCAGCAAATGCTCGCCATCGGCCGCGCCCTCATGAGCCTTCCCCGCCTGCTTCTTCTGGACGAACCCTCGCTGGGCCTGGCGCCCCTCGTCGTCCGCGACATCTTCGAGGTCCTCCGGCAAGTGAACGCCCAGGGCGTGGCCGTGCTCCTCGCGGAACAGAACGCGCAGATGGCGCTGGAGCTGGCGCAGCGGGCCTACATCCTGGAGCAAGGGCGCGTAGCCGCCGAAGGCGCGGCCCAGGATATGTTGCAGGCGGACCATGTCCGCAAGGCGTACCTCGGCCAAGTCAGCCCCATAGTCGAGGCCAGCAAGTGAACTTGGAACCCGTCGTCCAGAACCTCGTCTTCGGCCTATTCGTCGGGGGACTGTACGGCATCGCCGCCGTTGGGCTGTCGCTCGTCTTCGGCGTCATGAAGGTTCTGAACGTCGCCCACGGGAGCCTCGTCATGCTGGGCGGCTACGCCACGTACTGGGCGTTCACGTCCTACGGCATCGACCCGTTCCTGGCGCTGGCGATCACGGCGCCGCTCCTCTTCCTCCTCGGCCTCGCACTGAATCTGGGCCTATTTCGGTTCGTGACCCGCCTGCCAGAGGACGACAAGATCAAGAACTCTCTGCTTATCAGCTTTGGGCTGACGCTCGTGTTCGAAAACCTGGCTATCCGTCTTTGGACCGCGGACGAGCGGGCCGTGCAGACGAGCTACTCCGGCGAGGGCTTCACGGTGGCCGACATCGTTTTCCCGTACACGCGCATGTCCGGGCTGGTAGTGGCCCTGGCAGCCATCCTCATTCTCCACGTTTTCCTGACGCGGACCTACACGGGCAAGGCAATTCGCGCCACTTCCCAGGACTGGGAGGCGGCATCGCTCATGGGCATCGACGTCCAGCGCACGTACGTGCTGGCCTTCGCGCTGGGGACGGCTCTGGCCGGCGTAGCCGGCGCCCTCGTGGCCGTGGGTTACACGGTCACGCCCGCCATTGGCCTCGCCTGGACGCTCAAGGCCCTCGTCGTCGTCGTCTTGGCGGGCATGGGGAGCATCATGGGCGCCTTTGGAGCCGGCATCCTTCTCGGCGAGGCCGAAGCGCTCAGCGTCTACGCCTTCGGCGCCTCCTACAGGGAGGTAGTGGGCCTCGTCCTCTTCATTCTCGTATTGCTAGTACGGCCGCAGGGCCTGTTCGGGAGGCGATGACCTTGCGCGCAGCCGCCATCGCCTCTCGCATCGCCGCGTATCCGCGCGCCGGCCAGGCCCTCATCTGGGCGGGCGTCATCGGCCTCCTTTTCGTCGCTGCCCTCGTTCCCCAGTTCACCGACCGCCGCGATACGATCAACCTCCTCTTCCTCGTCTACCTGTACGTTACCCTCGCGGCGAGCTGGAATATCCTCGGCGGCTATGCCGGACAGGTAAATCTGGGCCATGCGGCCTTCTTCGGCATCGGCGCCCTGACGACGCGGACGTTGTGGGCGGAGGAGGGCTTTCCGTTCCTGTTGGCCTTTTTGGCCGCCGGTCTAGCATCCATGGCCTTCGCTCTCGTCATCGGCGTTCCCACGTTCCGCCTCCGTGGCGTGTACTTCGCCATCGGCACGCTAGCCATGGCCGAGGCGCTGCGGATCACGGTCGGCAACCTGCTGCCCAACCTCAGCGCCCTGCCCGGCCCCATAATCGCCCGCTACGACCTGGAGCCGCGTTACTATCTGGCTTTGGCGCTGGCAATCTGCACCGCCGCCACCGTGTACGCGCTTCCGGCCACGCGCGTCAGCCTTGGAATCCTGGCCGTCCGCGAAGATGAGGACGCAGCCCAGGCCTCGGGCGTCAATCCCCTGACCCACAAGCTCCTCGCGCTGGCTCTAAGCAGCCTTTTTGCCGGGCTTGCGGGCGGCCTCTTCGCCTATTACCACGTCAGCTACTATCCGTCCCTGCCCTTCAGCACCACGTGGACGTTCGACCCCGTCCTGGCCACCTTCGTGGGCGGCATCGGCACCCTCGCCGGGCCGATAATCGGCGCTGCCTTCTTCATCCTCGTCCGCGAGCGCCTAGCCGTGGAGCTGGTGGAGGTGCATCAGCTCATCTTCGGCGTGCTGTTCATCATCGTCGTGCTCGTCCTTCCGGGCGGCTTCGTGGAAGCGTGGTCACGCCTCACGGGCCTGCTGCGGTTCAGGCGCTAGCTCGGCGCCCAGCCCTTCCCGCCGAACTCTCTCCGGCCGCGGCGCCATCGCCCATTCCCCGCGTAGGCGGCTCTGGCCGAGGCCTCCCGCGGGAGACGCAGCCGCCGCTAGGCGGCCGAGAGCGCCCTATAATCGTTGGGAGCCTCGCTTCGGACTAACCGTTGATCAGAAGACTCCTCGCCGGCCGCTACCTCATCCTCAGCGAGATCGGGGCCGGTGGCATGGGAACCGTTTACCGCGCCCGGGATCAGGCCACCCAACGTCTGGTTGCCATCAAGGTCCTGCATCCGCATCTCCGACGCGAGGCCTCCTACGTGCAGCGTCTCCGCCGCGAGGCCCAGATCGCCCTCACGCTCGACTCGCGCCACATCGTCCAGGTCATCGACTACGGGCAAGAAGGCGACGCCTTCTACCTGGTCATGGAGTACGTGGAGGGCGTCAACCTTCGCGAGCTGCTCCGCCGCGGCAAGCTCGAGGGGGCTACCGCCGTCCGTATAGCCGCCCACATCGCCCGGGCCCTCGAGGAGGCGCACGAGAAACGGATCGTCCACCGCGACATCAAGCCCCAGAACGTCATCGTTGGTCCTCATGGCGACGCCAAGGTCGCCGACTTCGGCATCGCCCGCGTCGAAGGCCTGACGACGCTCACCGACACCGGCAGCCTCATCGGCTCGGCCCATTACATGGCCCCGGAGACGTTCCGCGGCCATGGCGATCGACGGTCCGACCTCTACTCCCTGGGCGCCGTGCTTTACGAAATGCTGACCGGCCGCGTGCCCTTCCCCGGCGAGACACCCTTCGACGTCGTCCGCGCCCAGCTCGAAGACGAAGCTCCACCCCTTCGCGAACTCCTTCCTGACATAGACGAAGAGCTCGCTTCCCTGGTCGGCTCCCTGCTGGCCAAGGACCCTTCGCGGCGCCCAGGGACAGCCCAGGAGGCGCGCGCCGTCCTGGAGCGGCTGCTCGCGGAGCAGGACACCCGCCGCCTTGGCGTGCGGCGGGGACGCATCGGCTCGCTGTTCGCATTCGCAAGCCGGCCGTTCGCGGCCGCGGGCCGGGGCGCTTCGCGGCTCGCGCAGCCGCGCTATGCCCTAGCGATCGCGTTTCTGGTGGGGACAGTCGCCGTTGCCGTCACCGGCGCCGTGCTCCTCACGGGCGCGTCCGGCAACGGCGGCGATACGGCCGTGCAGCCTTCGCCGACGCCGACCGTTGGCCCGATCAGCACCTGCGAGATCGATGCGCCGCTGCCCTTGGCCGCGGTGGCAGGCGCCTGCGCCGGCGCCGCCATCGAATTCCACCGCGATTGCCCCAGAGGCTACGCCTGCGCGGTCCGCCGCCAGGCTGGCGCTCTTGTCCTGGAGGCCAACGACCGTACCATCGCTTTCATCGATGACGGCGGCAACCTGGCCGTGGCCCGCGAAAACGGCAGCGAAGTGGTGCGGCTTACCGCCCATGGCCGCGCCTCCGAGCCTGCCTGGTCGCCGGACGGCCGCTACCTGGTCTACGTCTACACGGAGACTGCGCCGGAAGACCCCTCCCGCAACCTCTACCAGCTCCGCATCATCGATGTCGACAACCCAACGCTGGACGGGATTCTCCTG
>DATMBD010000155.1:0-6128 GCA_035559355.1 Dehalococcoidia bacterium | reverse complement strand
CATCGTCGCCCTCGGCGGCGGCATGGTCGGCGACTTCGCCGGGTTCGTCGCCGGGACCTACGTGCGCGGCATGCCCTTCGTCCAGGCGCCGACAAGCCTCCTGGCGATGGTCGATGCGTCCATAGGCGGCAAGACAGCCGTCAATCACGCCGGCGCCAAGAATCTCGTCGGCCTCTTCTACCAGCCGCGGGCCGTCGTCGCGGACGTCGCGACCCTCAAGACGCTGCCTCGCCGCGCCCTCGTCGAAGGCCTCGGCGAGGTGATCAAGCACGCCATGATCCGCGACCCGGACCTGCTCGCGCTCCTGGAGGCGCGGCTCGAAAACCTCCTCGCGCTCGAGCCCGAACTGACGACCCACGTCATCGCCCGCAACGTCCAGATCAAGGGCGGCGTTGTCAGCGAGGACGAGCGCGAGACGGGTGGCGTGCGCGAATTGCTCAACTATGGCCACACCTTGGGCCATGCCTTCGAGGCGGCGGGCGGCTACGAAGCCCTTCTCCACGGCGAGGCGGTAAGCGTCGGCATGCTCGCCGCCGCCGAGATCGGCAGGCGAGTGGGCGTCACGCCTGATAGGGTTGTGGAGCGCCAGAGGGCGCTGCTCGAACGGGCAGGGCTGCCGCTCCGGCCTCCTCCCGGCATCGACCGCGAGCGCGTGCGGGCGGCGCTGGCCCTGGACAAGAAGATCGTCGCCGGCGGCCAGCGGTGGGTACTCCTGGAGGATATCGGCCGCGCCGTCGTCCGCTCGGACGTCCCCGCATCGGTCGTCGAGGCCGTCCTCGATGAGCTCACCTCCGGATGATCGCCAGTCCCTCGTCGCTTTCGTCCGCGGGCGCGTCCAGGGCGTTGGCTTCCGGTTCTTTGTCGTCGAGCGCGCGACGGCGCTCGGCCTCACCGGCTACGTCCGCAACCTGAGCAACGGCACGACCGTTGAGGTGGTCGCCGAGGGGCCTCAGGCGAAGCTCGACGCCCTTCTCGCCGATCTGCGCCGCGGTCCGCCGTGGTCGCGGGTAGAAAGGGTCGACGTCTCGTGGGGGGCGGCGACGGGGGAGCACCACGGCTTTACGATCCGTTAGGCCGCGCAGTCTGGGAGGTGGCGGCGTCCCGCCGGAGGATTAGCGGACGGGCCCGAGGAGGTAGGCGTCGGCCTCGTCGCCTGGTTCCAGCGAAGGCACATCCTCCGGACAGATTACGAGGGCGTTCGCCAGCGCCATCGACGTCAGAATCCCGGAGCCCTGCGGCCCCGTCAGCGACGCAACGTAACGTCCTTCCTCCTCGCGGACGATGGCGCGGGCGAAGAAGCGGCGTCCGTCCGTGTTTTCGACGCGGTCTTCGACGATGACGCGCAGGAGCGGCCGCTCCCAGCCGCTGCGGCCCGCCATCTTGTAGATGGCCGGCCGCGCAAACAGTTCGAACGTCACCATGGCGCTCACGGGGTTGCCCGGCAGGCCAATGTGCGGGACGCGACGGCCGTCAGGGGCCGTGAAGTGCCCGAAGGCCAGCGGCTTTCCCGGCCGCATGCGCACCGTCCAGAAGCCGACCTCGCCCTCGCGCTCCAGGACGTCTTTCACCACGTCGTAGTCGCCGCGAGACACGCCGGCGGAGGTGATCACGAGGTCGGAGTCGCGCAGCGCTTCGTGGATCTTCGCCGTCAGGTCCTCGACGGTGTCGCGGGCGATGCCGAGGCGCCTGGGAACGCCGCCGGCCTCGCGCACGAGCGCTTCGACGCTGTAGCCGTTGCTGTCGTAGATCTTGCCGGGCTGAGGCGGCTCGCCGAGCTCCAGAAGCTCGTCGCCGGTGGAGACGATGGCGACCACGGGCCTGCGGACGACGGTCACGGTGGGCGATCCCAAGGACGCCAGGACGCCGATCTGAGCCGCTTTAAGTTCCGTGCCCGCGCGCATGACCACGCTGCCGCGCTCCACGTCCTCGCCGGCGCGGCGGATATTTGCGCCGGGGCGCGCCGCTTTGAAGATGGCCACGCTCTCGCGGCCCTTGGTGAAGGCGCCGAACGCGCGACCGGGCGGCTCGTCCGTCTCCTCGAACGGGACGATGGCGTCGGCGCCGCGCGGCACCGGAGCGCCGGTCATGATCCGGACTGCGGCGCCCGGATTCACGGCGCCGTCGAAGAGATGGCCGGCGGCGACTTCGCCGATGACGCGCAGGGTCACCGGCGCGGACGGAGAGGCGCCGGCCGTGTCCTCGGCGCGGACGGCATAGCCGTCCATGCTGGTGTTGTCGAGAGGAGGGATGGTGACGGGAGACACGACATCCTCCGCCAACACCTGGCCCAGGGCCTCGCTCAGGGGTCGTGTCTCGGAGGAGAGGCCATCCACGGCGTCGAGGATGCGAGCGCGCGCCTCCTCGACGCTGATCATGCTGTCGTGAGTCATGGGATGACGCCGGGCGGGGCCGACCCGCGTATCAGCCGAGCCGCACCGCGAGACAGGTTGTCGTGCGCTGCACGCCCTCGATCCGTTGCAGTCCCTCCGTGATCGCGTTGCCGAGCCTGTCCAGGTCGTCGGCCTCCATCTGTACGATCACGTCGTACGGCCCCGTCACCGTGTCCACGCTCGTAACGCGTGCGTCCTTATGGTTCAGCTTTCGACATGCCTCACCAACGCCCTTCGCGTGACCGACCTCCGCTTCTATGAGTACGTAGGCCCTAAAGGCCATGACAAAGGCCTCCTCCAAGGTAAACGCGGGTGCAATCATCATAGCCCCGCCTTAGGGGCTGTCAACGTCGACGAAGGACCGTGCGCGTGCTGTACCGTGGATAGAGGCCCAGGGCCCTGGCGGAAGGGCGGCAGGCAGTCGATCATTCTTTCGGGGCTTGATGCTCGCCGCGAAGCCGCGAGTTCGGACTGCGGGGGAGGCTTGCCAGACGGCTGTGCTCGCTAAGAAACGCTTCTGGCTCAGTATCGGCGTCACCGCCGTTTTCCTGGGCTTCTTCCTGGCCCGCACCGATTTCGGCGAGATCCGCCATGCCTTCACGGAGGCGGACTATTTCCTCGCCTTCGCCGCCGTGCCCCTGTACTTTGCCGGCTTCTGGTTCCGCGCTCTGCGCTGGAGATTCCTGCTCCGGCCCGTCGCGCGCGTTTCCACGGCGCGTCTCTATCCAGTGGTCCTCATCGGCCTCATGACTAACAACCTCGCCCCGGCGCGCGTGGGCGAGCTCGTCCGCGCTTACCTGCTGGGCGAACGCGAATCGATGAGCAAGTCGACGGCCCTGGGCACGATCGCCGTCGACCGCACCTTCGACGGCCTCACCCTGGTGGCGATCCTCGGGATAGTGACGACCGTCAACGGCAACGACGCCGGCCGCCAGACCATTGGAGCGGGCGCAGCCCTGCTTTTCTTCATGGCGGCGGCCGTGCTGGTAGGACTGGCCTTTTCGCCTGGACGCCTCCGCGGCCTCATACTGAGGATGGCGCGGAGGCTGCCCCGGCCCATCGCAGCGCAGGCGGAGGGGCTTCTGGATGCCTTCCTGTCCGGCCTGGCAGCGGTCCGCAGCCCGGCGGCGTTGGTCAAGGCCGCCGCTTCGTCGCTGGCCTCCTGGCTGCTCGAAGCATCCATGTACTACGTCGTGGGCGAGGCCTTCGGCCTAGGAGTCGGCTTCGACGTCTATCTCGTGATCGCCGCAGCGGCCAACCTGGCCCTGTCAGTCTTCGCCTCTCCGGGAGGAGTGGGCCCCTTCGAACTGGCGACAAGGGAGGTCCTGGTGCTTTACGGCGTTGGAAGCGCCGCGGCCTCCGCCTACGCGATCGCTTTGCACGCCTTGTTGCTGGGTCCGGTCATCGTCACGGGCTTTGCGCTCCTCTGGTCCGCCCAGATGTCCTTCCGCGAACTGATGGGCGTGCGCAAGGCCTCGCCAACGCCCCTCCAGGAGGCGCGTGGGTTCGAATGAAGGCTGCGATCATCGGCGGCGGCGTTGCCGGCTTGACGGCGGCATACCGGCTGGCGCAGGCCGGGCACGAGGTAGCCCTCTTCGAGGCCTCGCCCGAGCTTGGTGGCCTCGTGCGCACGTTCGAGGCCGGGGGCGAGCCGCTGGAGTGCTTCTACCACCACCTGTTCACGACCGACACGACGATCGTCGGCCTCATCGAGGAGCTTGGGCTTGGCGACCGCTTGACCTGGCGCGACTCGAAGGTGGGGTTCTATCACGGCGGCCGCATCTGGAATTTCGTTACGCCCATGGATCTCCTGCGGTTCAAGCCCTTGCCGCTGGTCGATCGCATCCGCCTGGGACTTGCCGGCTTGTATCTCCGCCGCCAGAACGATTGGCGCCGGTACGAGTCGATAACCGCTTGGGAGTGGATCAGGCGATACGCGGGCCAGAAAGCGCTGGACGTGGTCTGGGGGCCTCTTCTGCGCGGGAAGTTCGCCGATCAGGCCGAGGAGGTGGCGATGGCGTGGCTGTGGAGCAAGGTCCACCTCCGTTTCTCCTCCCGCGGCTCCGGCCCCAGTCAGAGGGAGAAGCTCGGCTACATGCTCGGCAGCTTCCGCGTCTACATCGCCGAGCTGGAACGCCGCCTTCGGGAGCGCGCCCGCGTCGAGACCTCGCAGCCGGTGCGCCGAATCGAAGTGTCGGCCGGGAGGGCGAGCGGGCTCCTCCTCGCGGACGGCCGCCGCGTGGAGGCTGATGCGGTGATCGCCTGCGTGCCCTCGGAGCGCTTCCTGGCGATAGCCCCACCCCTGGACGAGGAGTACGAACGCCGGGTGAAGGCCGCGCGCTGGCAATCGGCGCTATGCTACGTCGTTGCCCTGAAACACTCGCTGACGCCCATCTACTGGCTGAACATAAGCGATGCCGGCATCCCGTTCATCGCCGTCATCGAGCACACGAACTTCATCGAGAAGGAACGCTACGGCGGTCTCCACCTCGTCTACCTCTCGAACTACCTGAAACCGGACCATCCGTGGATGGTCCTTTCGGACCAGGAACTGGACGACCTCTACCTGCCGCACCTTCAGAAGTTCAACCCGTCGTTTTCGCGCGACTGGATCGTCGACCGCTGGGTCTTCCGCGGCCCCAACGCCCAACCCGTAATCCGCTGCCACTATCGCGACGACCTCCCGGACCACTGCACACCGGTCCCCGGTCTCTATCTGGCGAACATGCAGCAGATCTATCCCGAGGACCGCGGCCAGAACTACTCGATTCGCATGGGGGAGCAGGTGGCACGCATGGCGATGGAGGACTGGACCACGGTGACGGCAACGGTCGCGGAAGGCGTCCTCTAGGCCGTCGCTGATACTTCTCGCGGCGTCTGCAGCCGCCACGAGAAGCGGGCGGGCCCGGCTAGCAACAGTCGGGCGGACACGGACAGCAGTCGCAATCGCAGCATGCGAGCTCGTCCGCGTCGAGGACGGGCAGGACATCGCCGTCGTCAAGTGCGGGCATCGGTATCACCTCCTTCCTTGTCGAAGATGACGCAGCAGTAAGAGCATTCCGCCGCCAGCTGCGCCGGCGGGCAGCCGTTGCAGCAGTGCTTGACGTGCTCCTCGAGGCTTGCGAGTTGAGACTTGAGGGCTTCGAGCTCCGCGATTCGGGCCTCGATGGCCTGCCGTTGCTGGGCGATGGTCTGCAGCAGCTCGGAAGCGAAAGCAGCGCAGTCGAGCGAGAACGCCTGCTGAAGGAGGCGCTTGACGGCCGGGAGTTCCAGCCCCAGGAGCCTGGCCTGCCTGACGAAGCGCAGGCGCTGAACGTCGGCCTCGCCGTAGAGGCGGTAGCCGGCCTCCGAGCGCCTCGGCGGGCGGATAACGCCTTCGGACTCATAGAAGCGGATCGTCCTTGGGGGCACGCCGGTGCGTTTGGCTAGCTTGCCAATGGTCAAGGAATCGCTCACGAAGGGCAGGATAAAGCTTTCAGTTACTGGAAGGTCAAGGTGGGAACCACAGCGACACCCGGAAAGCCATATTTCGCGCGGCCCTAGGAGCGCGACGGCTTTCGGAAGACCCATCAAACCGGAGTCATGCCACCTACCGGAAGGGTGATCGAAGGGTCATCGTCGCGATCCATTCCTTAGGTGAGACGATCCCAATCGGGGGGATGACGACCTGAAACGCCTCCGCTTAATTTGAGGCGTCCAAACTTGGTTTCCGTTGAACTCGCGAGTGCGGCACCGGAG
>DATMBD010000154.1:0-2051 GCA_035559355.1 Dehalococcoidia bacterium | reverse complement strand
CCCAGCTCCACGGCCGAAGAGATGTTGGAAGCCGCTCCCACGTCGGACGAGCGCGACGTCGCGGTCGTGAGCGAGGAGAGGGTTATCGTCCAGCGCGCCCTTGCGGCGCTGCCGCCCGAACAACGCCTCGCGATCCAGCTTGCCTACTTCGGAGGCTACACGCAGCAGGAAATCGCCCAGGGGCTCCACCAGCCCCTGGGAACGGTGAAGACCCGCATCCGGCTGGGCCTGCAGAAACTCCGGCTGCTGCTCATCGAACAACAGGGGAGCAACGCCACTCGTGACCTGCGCTGACCTCGCCCCTGACTTGGAAGCTTATGCCCTCGGCGCCCTCGAACCGGCCGAGGCAGAGCGTGTGGAGAGCCATGTGCGCGACTGCGCCGAATGCGCGGCCATCGTCCGCGCCTATCGTGACGCGGTCGACTACTTGGCGTTGTCCGTTCCCTACTACCGAGCCTCGCCCCGCCTGCGAGAGCGGATTCTTGCCGGCGCAGGCTTGAGGCCGGCGGCGAACCTGGTCCGTACGCTGCGCACGAACTGGTTCGCGACAGCCGCAGCCGTGGTCCTAGTAGCCTTCGCGCTGGGCGGAATCGTGTGGGCGACAATGCTCTCGTCGGAGGTCTCTCAGCTGCGCCGGGACAACCAGCGGCTGCAGCAGATCGGCGACCTCTCGGCTGAGCAGCGGGCCGCCCTCCTGCGCATGCAGGAGGAACTGGAGACGGCGCGCAACCGCCAGGTCGAAATGTCGAGCACCCTCCAGGAGCAGGCGACGCTTCTGATCGTGGCGCTTGACCCGGACCTCATCCCCATGAGGCTGCAGGGAACGTCGCTGGCTGCAAACGCTACCTGCAACTACGTCTGGAGCAGCTCCCAGAAGGTCGGTGCCCTCACCTGCAAAGATCTTCCGCAGACCGCCCTTTCCCTGACCTACGAACTCTGGGCGACAAAGGGAGACAAGACGATTCCCCTGGGCTCCTTCCTTGCCCGCTATGACGGCACCGCCAGCATCCTGGTGAAGTTCCCGCCCGACACGCCGGGCGAGGTAACGAATATGTGGGTGACGCTGGAACAGCAGAGCGGCATGCGCACGCAGCCTAGTTCCAGCGTGGTGCTGCAGTCCGTCCCCGCGCTGCAGGCCGCCCGCTGACGGCTTTGCCTTCCCGAACCGCGCCTGTAGTACACTAGCGCCGTGGCGGCGGCGAGCACTCTTTTCGACGTCAAGCTGGCCCTCGACGAAGACGCAGCCTATTGCCCGGTCCGCGCGACGCTTGCGCTCCTGGGGCTCAAGTGGGTGCCGCGGATCATTTACGAGCTGATGCGAGGCAAGCAGCGCTTCAACGAACTCGCGGCCGCCGTTGGCGGCTGTAACTCCCGCACTCTTCGAGACCGCCTCAAGGGCCTCGAAGAGCTGGGCATCATCGAACGCAACGTCATCGCTGTCATGCCGCCATGGGTCGAATACGGCCTCACGGAGAAGGGCGTGGAGCTGGGCAACGCCCTCAAGCGCCTGGAAGAATGGGGCCGCGCCTACATGAGCGAGCCGATCGCCGCAGAGTGACGCCGCTTCTCACCGACCTCCCCGCCGGCTACGTCTTCGAACCGATTCGCTTCAGCATCGACGCGGAGAAGTCGCGGGCCTACCGCGCCGCCACTGCGGACGGTCTCAGCATTTACGACGAGCAGGGCGCCGTCCCGCCCCTCGCCGTCGCGGCGCTGGCCCTGGGTGCGCTCCTCGAACGCGTCGGCCTGCCGCCGGGTACGCTTCACGCGAGCGAGTCTGTCCGGGCCGAGGCCGCCGTACCCGTCGGCGCCACGGTCGAATGCAATGCGCGGTTGAGCCAGCGCTCGCAGCGGGGCGGCTGGACCGTGTTGGTGCTCGACTCGGAGATCGGCATCGCTGGCAGAGTGGCCGTCCGCGCCCGGGCTACGGTGCTCACGCCGTCGCCATGAACGGGCCGGACGTTGCACCCCTCAGCCGCACGCTCACGCAGGCGATGCTCGATGCGTATGCCGACGCCAGCGGCGACCGCAATCCCATCCACATCGATGAA
>DATMBD010000153.1:0-5723 GCA_035559355.1 Dehalococcoidia bacterium | reverse complement strand
GGTGTCTGTGAAGATGAACGGGTCCTGAAGGACGATGCCCACCTGCCGCCGCAGCTCCCGCTGCCGCAGGCGCCGCAGCGGCCGCCCGTCGATCAGCACCTCGCCGCGCTGGACCTCGTAGAAGCGGTTGAGGAGGTTCATGAGCGTGGTCTTGCCGGCCCCCGTCGCGCCGACGATGGCCACCGATTCGCCGGGAGAAATCGCGAATGACACGTCGCGCAACACCCAGTTATCGGCCTCATAGGCGAACCAGACGTTGCGGAACTCGACGGCGCCCTGCACCTCGCCGAGCGGCTCCGCAGAGGGGTCGTCCGTGATCTCCTCTGGCTCGTCCAGCACGGCGAAGATGCGTTCGCAGGATGCCAGCGCCTGCTGCATGTTCGTCAGCCGCTCCGAAAGCTCGCGCACCGGCCAGTAGAAACGCTGCATGTATTGCAGGAAGGCGATCAGCGTGCCCAGGGTCAAGGCGTCGTCGATGGCGCGGCCGCCGCCGTACCAGACGATGGCCGCCGTGGTCACGGCGTTGAAGCCGACGACCGCCGGCTCGAAGGCCGCGTAGTAGAAGGTGGCGCGCAGGTTGGCCGCCAGGAGGCTGCGGTTGAGGCCATCGAACCGCCGCAGGTTGCGCGCCTGACGGTTGAACAGCTGGATCACGGCCATGCCGGTGATGTTCTCGTTCAGGAAGGCGTTCAGCCGCGCCAGCCAGTAGCGCTGGCTACGGAACGTGTCCCGCAGGGCGAGCGCGAAGCGGCGCACGAAGTACACCAGCCCCGGCACGAAGACGAGCATGACGATGGCCAGACGCCAGTCCAGGTAGAAGAGCGCGCCGACGATGGCGATGAGGACGAGGACGTTGTACAGCGCCTCGACGAGGCCCTGCGACAGCACCTCCTCGATGGTCGAGACGTCGTTCGTGAGGCGGGTAACCAGGCGCCCCACCGGGTTCCGGTCGAAGAAGGCGATCGACATTTTCTGAATGTGGCTGAACAGCTGCAGGCGGATGTCCATGAGCACGCGCTGGGTTACATAAGTAATGAGCACGGCCTGCAAGAAGAAGAGGACGAACACGCCCAGCAACGTCCCCAGGTAGGCGAGGACCAGCACGCCCAGGTCGTCCGAGCGGCCCTTCTGGATTTGGCCGTCGACGGCTTCGCGCACGATCATCGGCCCCGCCGTCTGGAGGAGGGCGGCGGCGACAACGATCGCGAGCGTGACGAGGATGAGATGCGCGTAAGGCCGGAGGTAGCCGGCCAACCGCCGCACGACCTCGCCGCTATAGCCGGAAGTCTCTTCGTCCTCTTCGGCCCAGTAGCCGGCGCTCAAGCCTCGGCTCCTTCCTCGATCTGTTCGGCGAGCAGCTGGCGGCGGTAAAGGCGGGCGTAGACGCCGTCGCGGGCCAGGAGCTCCTCGTGCGTTCCCTGCTCCACGATTCGGCCGCCATCGAGGACGGCGATGAAGTCGGCCGTCGCGATGGTCGACGTGCGATGGGCGATGAGCACGGTCGTCCGGCCGCGGACGAAGTCGCGGAGGCCGGCCAGAATCTCCTCCTCCGTATGCGTGTCGACGTGGGAAAGGGCGTCGTCGAGGACGGCCACGGGCGGCGCCTTGAGGAGGGCGCGGGCTAGTGCGGTTCGCTGCCTTTGTCCGCCGGACAGCGTCATGCCCCGCTCGCCGAGGACCGTGTCGAGTCCATGCGTCAGCTGCGGCAGGTCGTTTTCCAACCGCGACGTGCGCACAGCGTAGGCGACATCGCCGTCGGACGCGTCCTCGCGGGCGAGAGCGACGTTCTCCCGCAGCGACTCCGAGAACAGGAAGGTCTCCTGGGGCACGAAGCCGATGGCTTCTCGCAGGTCGGCGAGGCAGAGATCGCGCACGTCGACGCCATCGAGAAGCACCTGCCCCGACCAGGGGTCGTAAAGGCGGACGAGAAGGTTGGCCAGGGTCGTCTTGCCCGCGCCGGTCGCGCCGACGATCGCGACCGTCTTGCCGGCGGGGATATCGAGCGAAACGTTTTCCAGAACCGGTCTGGAGTCGTAGCCGAAAGTAACGTCTCGCAGCTGGATGTGGCCGCGTACCTGGGGCAGGGCCGCCGGCGCCTCGGGGTCGACGATCGAAGGCCGGATGGCGAAGACCTCATTCACCCGCCGCAGGGCTGCGAGCCCCTGCTGCGCCATGGAGGCGGTCCAACCGAGTGAGGTCAGCGGATTGGTGAGGATCGCCAAGTAGGCGAGGAACTGGACGAACTCGCCGATCGACAAGGAGCCGGCGACGACGTCCCGGCCGCCGAACCAGAGCACCAGGGCCAGCGAGGCGCCGGCCGCGAAGCTCATCAGCGGCCAGAAGGACCCCATGTACAGCGACCAGACGAGCATGCGGCGCATCAACTCGCGGTTCGCTGCCGCGAACGCGGCCGTCTGGGAATCCTCCTGCGCGTAGGCCTTGACCGACCGGATGCCGGAGATGTTCTCCTGCACCTGGTTAGAGAGCTCGCCGAACTGGTCAGACACGGCGCGGTATTTGTTCTCCATAGCCTGACGGAAGCGGACGACGATTATCGCGATGAGAGGGAAGTAGGCGAGCGAGATCAGGGCCAGGCGTACGTCCACTGAGAGCATGAACCCGAAGCCGATGAGCATCATCGTGATCGCGCGGCCGATCTCGAGGGTTGCCGGCCCGGCCAAGTCGCGGACGCGCTGCATGTCGTTGGTGCAGCGCGCCATGAGGTCGCCCGTCTGAGCTTTCGTGTAGAAGGCCTGGTCCAGCGTCATCAGGTGCTGCGCGAGGTCCGCGCGCATGCCGAACTCGACCCTCCGCGACGTCCCGGAGATGAGCGTGCGGGAGAAGAAGCGGAGGATCGCTTCCAGAAATGCGAGCGCGAGGATGAGGCCGGCGTACTGCGCCAGCTGCCAGCGTGTCGTGCCCTGGTCGATGGCGTCGATGGCATGCCTCACCACGATCGGGGGCAGCATCACCACCACCGAGGCGCTCACCATGAGGATGAAGCCCAGGAGATAGCGCGACTTGTGCCCCGCTACGTGGGCAACTAGGCGATTGCGCAAATGCTCCCTACCGTTCGTGCAGGCCGGAAGACACGGCCGCAGCCGCGGTTATACCGCTGGACCGGAGAATTCAAGCAAGATTCTAGCGTATGCGTTTCCCACGCTGGGGGCAGGGAGACGCTCAGGCCTCAGAGAGCGGGCAGAGACGCGAGCGCCCAGCCCGGCTGGCCGTCCTCGGCCAGGAAGTAGCGGCACGACGCCGGCGCGCCGGAGCGCAGCTGCCTCAGGAAGCGCGCCCGCAAGTCGGCCGCGCGCACGCCCTCGATGCCGGCCTCGCGGCCGCGCTCCCGGACGATCCGGCCCACGGTCGAAGCGGCGATGCCCCTCGATGTAGTCTCGCCGCGGGCGTTGCAGGCAAGGAAGAACGGCCCGGGCGACGAGCCTCGGAAGGCGGCCCAGGCCTCGACCGCCGCCAGGCACTCGCCGCGGAGAAGGACGCTGCGAAGGCCGGCCCGGCGGGACCTCACGGTGAGGGAGGCGTCTGTCTCGTCGTAGTCGCCCCTTCGTAGAGAGACGACCTCGGCGGGGCGGAAGCCGGCCAGGAGCATGAGGGAGAGGATGGCGGCGTCGCGCGCCGCCGGCGCTCCGGAGGCGTCGCGACAAACAGCGAGTAAGAGGCGCGCCTCGCGCAGGCTGAGTGGCGGCCGAGTTCCCTCGACCCCGGTCCGCAGCCGAGGGACAGCCCGGCCCGTAACTTCGAACGGCTCGTCGGGCTCAGGCGCCTCACGCAGGACGCGGCGCAGCTCGCGGAGAACCCGCCGCCGGTGAGCGCCCGGCAAGGCCTCTCGCGCCCAGCGGCCGACGACGCGGAGGTCGTCTGACCGCAGCGAGCGCCATGGTAGCCTCTCCGCCTCGGCGCCGCTGCCCGTGAGAAACGCCGCGACCGTCTCGAGCTCGGAGCTCATCACTGCGGCCAAGTCTAGCACGTTTGTTCTCCAAGGCAAGGGGCAGGCCAAGCCAGCCAGCGGGAGCAGCTGCGTGCCGCTTTTCGCGCCCTGGTACCATGGATGTGCGTCTGGCCCGGGAGCCCGAGGCCGGTTCGTCGCCGAAGGAGGCGATATGGCCGACAAGTGGGAATACCGGGTCGTTTACGTAGACCCTCGCGGGCGCATCTCCTGTGAGGGGGTGGAGTTCGTCCGGCAGAGCGGCGAGAACCGGACAGCGTTCATGAAACGCTATCTGGACACCCTCGGCGAAGAAGGCTGGGAAGTCGCCGGCCTTCATCCTCTGGTTCGGACGGAAGCGAGCTACGTGATCCTCAAGCGGCCGAAGGCATCGGCCGCCTAAGAGGACGGTTAGCTGCCGCCCCGGCCTCGGGGCGAATTTGACGGGACTCAGCTAAAGATCAGGCGACCGACGGCCGGCTTCCCGGCCAGACGCTCTTTTCGCGGCGCTGCCGTGCCGCCAAGGAGCCAATGCCCCGCACTCCGAGCGCAGCCGCCGCCGTTCTGCCCAAGGCGATTTATGGCCAGCGGCGAGGGTCCGTGGCCCAAGCGCCTCCGCGATCCTTAGCGGCCGGCCAGCGCCCTGGCTACCGTCTCCAGGTCCTTGTCGCCGCGGCCCGACAGGTTGACCAGCACGATCTCGTCCCGTCGCAGTCGCGGCGCGAGCTTGATCGCGTAGGCGACGGCGTGCGAGGACTCCAAGGCCGGGATGATCCCCTCCGTGAGGCAGAGGCGCTGAAATGCCTCGAGCGCCTCTTCGTCGGTGATCGATTCGTAGAGGGCGCGCTCGCTGGCCTTGAGGTAGGCGTGTTCGGGCCCTACGCCCGGGTAATCCAGGCCCGCCGAGATGCTGTGCGCCTCCAGCACCTGGCCGTGCGCGTCCTGCAGGAGGTACGAATACGAACCGTGCAGCACCCCCGGCCGCCCGGCGCTGAGGGTGGCGGCGTGCTGGCCGCTGGCGAGGCCGCGCCCGGCAGCCTCGACGCCCACTAGCCGCACCGAGGCGTCGTCGAGGAACTCGTGGAAGAGGCCGATGGCGTTGCTGCCGCCGCCGACGCAGGCCACCGCGTAGTCAGGGAGGCGCCCCTCTCGCTCGAGCATCTGCTGCCGCGCCTCGCGGCCAATGACTGCCTGGAAGTCGCGCACCATCATCGGATAGGGGTGCGGGCCCATGACGCTGC
Source organism: Dehalococcoidia bacterium (assembly GCA_035559355.1). Lineage (GTDB taxonomy): Bacteria > Chloroflexota > Dehalococcoidia > DSTF01 > WHTK01 > WHTK01. Next base: position 539 of record DATMBD010000153.1, on the reverse strand, counting down.
CGATCATGTAGTGCGTGTTGGCCACGTTCGTCACCCAGTCGCGCATCGCCTCGTTGATCGCGTCTTTCAAGGTGCGGCTGCCGCTCGAGACAGGCCGGACTTCGGCGCCGAGGAGGCGCATGCGGAACACGTTCGGCGCTTGGCGCTCCATGTCGATTTCGCCCATGTAGACCACGCATTCGAGGCCAAGGTGGGCGCAGATCGTCGCGGTCGCCACTCCGTGCTGACCGGCCCCCGTCTCGGCGATGACGCGGGTCTTGCCCAGACGTTTGGTGAGCAGGCCCTGGCCCACGGCGTTGTTGATTTTGTGGGCGCCCGTGTGCGTGAGGTCCTCCCGTTTCAGGTAGACTTTCGCGCCGCCGAGCTCGCGGGTCAGGTTTTCGGCGAAGTAGAGGGGCGTGGGCCGGCCGGCGAAGTCGCGCAGCATGCGCTGCATTTCGTCCGCGAAGGCGGGATCGGCGCGGGCCTCGTCGTAGGCGCGCGCCAGTTCTTCGACGGCGGTCATGAGCGTCTCGGGCACGTAACGGCCGCCGAACTCG
>DATMBD010000152.1:0-2482 GCA_035559355.1 Dehalococcoidia bacterium | reverse complement strand
CTCCGCTTCGCAATCTCCGGCAAGGTCTCCTCCTTCTAGACGAACAAATCGTATCGCACTGCGGCGCCTGGAGCCCGAGCACAGGGGGCAAGGGCACGATCAGCACCAGGCTTCTGGCCTCGCATCGCGGCGAGGCGACTTGGGAATCGTGAAGCCAGGCTGCTCTTAAGCCCGTTCCTTCTCCTGGTCGTACCAGAGGTTGACGTACTCTTCCGGCGGGGCGCTTGCGGCCACCCACGGCTGATAAAAGCCGGAGTTTCCGAGCCATGGCCAAGCCATCTCGAACACGGTCCAGTTTCCCGGGTAAGAAACCAACCACATGTCCTCCGCGAGGATTTTCTGCCACTCGTGGACGATTTCGATTCGCTTCTTTTCGTCGAACTCGCGGCGGTGCCGAACCATGAGGTCGTGTGCGCGCGGCAGCGGCTGGCCCACCCAGTCGTTGCGCGAACCCGGCGTCCAGGCAGACCAGAAGGCGAGGTCCCAATCCGGCCAACTGCCTAGCGGGTGGTTGCAGCAAATGCCGTCGTACTGGCCCTTGGCCCAGAGGTAGTTGGGCCGGAAATCGGTGTCGTAGATGAGGTTGCTGCGCACCTGCAGCTTGAAGTGGCCCCCTTCCTGAAGCATCTGAGCCATGACTTCGTTCTGCTTGCGTAGCGTCTCGCCGCCGAAGCCGCCGCTGCCGTGGTAGGTGTACGGCTGCTCCCAGCCGAACTTGTCGGCGGCGCGCAGGAGCTTCGCCGCCTCGTCCGGGTTGTGCTGGAACCACTTCGAATGTTCGCCCAGCTTCCCCGCTTTCGGGTCCAGCCAGATCGTCGGCCAGGTGCTGGGCACGTGGCTGTTCCATGCGGTCTCGACGGTGATGCCTTCGGCCTCGAGGCCGCTGACGTTGCCGAAGGTGTCGATCCAGGCGTCGCGGTCGAGGAGCATCGAGACCGCGCGGCGCAGGCGGACGTCCGTGTACCAGGGCGAGTCCGGCTTTTTGGAAAAGCCGAGGAAGAGCTGGCTGCCGTTGCCGACGAAGGGACTGATGCCGTAGATGAGCGCTCCGGGCGCGGACTGCTTGATGCGCGTCAGGCTGTTCGGGTCCGGCTGCGCCATCGTGTCGGCGCCCAGCGTCCAGAGGTTCTTCGAGAGGAATTGCGCCTCGCGGGTCGCCGCCTCGGTCATGATGCGGTACTCGATACCGTCGAGAAGCGGGCGCTTGTCGGCGTCGTATCAGTTCGGGTTGCGGCGGTATTCGTAGCCGACGCTGGGCTCGTACTTGGTCAGCATCCAAGGGCCGGTGCCGCGCATCTCGGACTTGGGATCGAAGCCGCCCGTGAACGCCTCTTTCGGCATGATCGAGAAGTGCCAGGGGTAGTTCAGCGACTTCATGAAGGCGCTGAACGGGAACGCCAGCTTGAAGACGACGGTGCTGCCGTCGGGCGTCGTCACGGACTGCACCGGGGCGTCGGGAGTCGCCGAATTGGCGAGCTGGCTGCGCGAGGTCGAAAGCTCGGCGAACTTGTCCCAGCTGAGCTTCACGTCCTCGGTCGTCAGGGCCCGGCTGCTGGTCGGAGGGCGCTCGTCCCATTTCATGCCCTGCCGAAGCTTGAACGTCCACGTCAGGCCGTCCGGGGACGACTCCCAGGAGGTGGCCGCGTCGGGCTCCATGGACCCGTCCGGCGGATCGTTGACCGTCCCGAGCTTGTACCGCGCCAGGCGGCTGTAGGTGTGGGCGGTGTGGAACTGGACGCCGAAGTTGCCCGTAATCTGGTCGAGAGAGATGGCTTCGTTCGTGACGACGTTCTTCCAGACGCCGCCGCGCTTGGCCTTCGCACTCGTATCGACGGGCTTGGAGACGAGTCCGGAGCTGTCCCCGCTCTCGTCACCGCCGCCACCACAGGCAGCCAGCAGCGCGCCGCCGAGGGCGCCAGCGCCGCCGGCAGCGAGCGCCCGCCGCCTAGACAACCGCAGCGCGAGGACCTTCGACCAGTAGCCGTCCATCTTGTCCCTCCCAAGGCCTTGTGCTCGCCGGCCACGCTAGCACGAAAGCGTGGCTTTTAATAGAAGTTACGTGATTTCGGATTTGCTTGGTCGTTGCCAGCCTCATTGCCGCTTCCTCGTGGTCGATCTCGGGGCTTGACAGGGATAGAGAACAGGTTCTTTATCTAGGTGACGACTAGGACATCGTGAGAGGGCGGCAGTGCTGAGCGAACAGGACAACGAGATTCTTACCCGGGTGGGGCCAGGAACGTTGATGGGCAACCTGTTGCGGCGCTACTGGATGCCGGCGCTGCTGTCCAGCGAGGTACCGGAGCCGGACAGCCCCCCGGTACGCGTGCGGCTCCTGGGCGAGGACCTCGTCGCCTTCCGAGACACCAACGGCAAGGTGGGGCTTGTCGTCCAGGCTTGCCCCCACCGCGGCGCATCGCTCTTCTTCGGCCGCAACGAGGAGGCCGGCCTGCGCTGCGTCTACCACGGCTGGAAGTTCGACGTC
>DATMBD010000151.1:0-3971 GCA_035559355.1 Dehalococcoidia bacterium | reverse complement strand
AAATCGCAAGCCTGCGAAGCAGAAGCGCCGCTACAAGCTTAGCGTCAAAGCGACCCTACGCGCCCGTCTGCGAAACGCGACGGAGCCTTGGGCGTTGCTCTGGTCGAAGAGCTATGATCGATGGCGCTTTGGCGCTGCTAGCGGATTTCGTCAGCGAGTACTTCCGGCAGCTGAGACGTTATTCGCTGCTCCTTGGGTCCGTTTGGGTGGCGGTCTTCCTCGCCGCGAGCTTGGAGGGCTTTGCTCTGGAGGCGGTTGCCGCGCTCGTGGCTGCCCTGGCGGCCACCGCCGCCCTCGACAGGCTCACTGCCAGGGGCCGATTCGCGTCGCGCCCAGGGTCTGTGACGCAGCAGCCGAACGCTCTCGGCAGCGTCGGCGCCGCGAACTCCGGCGCGAACGAGGGGCTGCTGCCGGCCTGGCGCCTCCTCCTGGACGAGCGCGAGCAAAGTCTGGCCGCGATGCGCCGCCTGCTCTCGCCATCTGCAGCTTGGACAGCAGCGGACCCCACTGGTGTCAGATAGGAGGTCGTCATGCAGAACCTACTCCGGCCGGCGCTCGTAGCGACGGCGGCGCTGCTGGCGCTGGCCTCAGGTTACGCGGTCTTCGCCTCCGCAGACAGCAAGGAGCGAAGCGGGACAATCCAGGCCCAGGCCGCTGCGCAGGAGCCCCTTGGCGAGGGAGCCATGCGCAATGCGGAGGCGATCGCGAAACAGTTCGACATCAGCACCCAGGACGTCGTCGGCCTCCACGAGCAGGGTTTCGGCTTCGGGGCTATCGTGAAGCTTCTGACGCTGGCGAAGGCCAAAGACGTCAGCGCAAACACTCTCGCCGCCTCGATACCGGTGGTCAACGGCGAACGCGAACCGAACTTCGGCGAGATGTTCAAAGCCCTTACCGACCAAGAAAGGCAGCGGATCGAAGGACTGCCTAAGAACTTGGGGCAAATAAAGCGCGGTCAGGCCGCCAAGCCGAGGACCAGGTAGTCCGAAGCCCTGCGATGGAGGCCCGGACGGGGGGCCTGCGCCGGGCGAGAAGCTAAGCGACTTCTCGTTCGGGCGCCGCGGGCGAGACCCGTTCGAAGCGAAGGGCGCCGTCGGATTCCCAAATCCGTATCTGCACGCCGGCCTTCCGGGCCGCTTTTCGCAAGCGGTTGCGGGCTGACTTCGCCGTTTCGCCTGCCTCGATCATCACCTCGCCGGAGGCCTGGCTGCGGAGACGGTCAAGGAGGTCGATGGGACTGGACGGCGGCCCGGCTGGGAGGGGCGCGGCGTCGATTGATACGGCCTCGGTGAGCAGATGATCAAGTTCCAATCCAGCGTCCGGGCAGACGGCGAGGCTAATCCGGACCGATTCCGGGGCTTCGAAGTGGGACATGAGCCGCTTGGCGGCTGCCCGAGAGCCCTCTTCGGACGCGTGCGGCAGGCAAACGCCGAAACGCCCCGCTTCCAGGCGGGCGGCGAAATCGACGCTGCGCATGTGCTTGGAGATGAAATCGGCGAGCATGGACTCCTTGCGGGTCATGAACGGCTCGTCCCGAGAGGCCTCTTCGGGCAGGTCGATGACGAGAAGAGCCATTTTCGTGCCGTACCGCGCACACCGCGCTCCCTCCTCGGCGACACGCATCTCGAAGTACCAGTGCTGGAAGAGGCCTGTGCATGGATCGATGATCGCCAAGCGTTTACCGCTCCGAACCTGACGGTCGAGGCCGGACGCGAGCTCGCGGCGGGCGCGGTCGTTGGCTTCGCCGCCATGGCCAAGTACGAGCATGCTGAAGGCGCCCGCCGCCGCCGCCACCACGATCGCAAAGCCGATGGCGGCCGGGACGGCAACGCCGGCTAGGAGCCAGGAGGCAACTCCGGCGGCTCCCAAGAACACGCCGAGGCAGGCTGCCACTTTTCGGGCGTGAGGCGATGAATTCAGGAGGGCGGCGCCCTGGCGCAGGCGTCTCATGGCCTCATAGGCAGGCTGGGTCTGGCCGGGACTCATGCTTATGGATTCTCGGCTGGCGTGCCGCTTCCTTGAGTCCTTAAACAAGCCGGAACTTCGGCAGGGAAATCTCCTCTGACACCGGCTCGAACGCCACTTCGACCGGCCGGCCGATTTCGACCTCATCGGCGCGGTCGACGAGGTTGCTCGTCATCAGGACGCCTTCCTCAAGCTCGACGACGATGGTCGTGTGCGGGATGAGTCCTTCGAGGGCGGGATGCACGGCTTGGTGGGAAACGGCGTAGGTGTAGACGCGGCCGCGACCGCTGAGCCTTTGCCATTCGAACTCGAGGGAGCCGCACTCGGGACAGCCGGGCCGGGGCGGGTGGCGCAGCTTGGCGCAGATGAGGCAGCGTTGAACGCGCAGCTCGCCGGCCTTGCAGTACTCCCAGAAGGGGCGCGTTTCCTCGTTCGGGACCGGCAGGGGCAGGCCCGCCATCACGGCTCCTTCGTCAGGATGACGGCGCCGGTGCCCACGCCCGTATCCACGAACGAAACCTGAGCATCCTTGACCTGGGCTGTGGATTCGCCCCGCACCTGGCGCACGCCTTCGATGAGCTGGTTCATGCCCTGTAGGTACGCCTCCGAGAGGTGGCCGCCCGACGTATTGACCGGCAGTTCACCGCTCGGCCAGCGAATGCCGCCCGCCTCCACAAAGGGGCCGGCCTCGCCCCGCCGACAGAACCCGTAGTCCTCCAACGCGAAGATCACGAACGGGCAGAAGTGGTCATAGATCTGGACCACGTCAACATCCGAAGGCTGCATGCCGGCCATGCGAAACAGGCGAGGGCCGGTGGCTATCGCTGCGGTCTCGATGTAGGCGCGCGAACGAGCATAGCCGGTCTGCGTGGCCGCGCGGACATACGCGGGCGGCTTCTTCAGGCCGCGCGCGCGCTCGGCCGACGTTAGGACCAGCGCCCCGGCGCCGTCGGTTTCCAGGCAGCAGTCGAAGAGGTGAAAAGGGTCCACGACGATGCGCGAGTTCTGGTGGTCTTCGACCGTGAGCGGCACGTCGAAGAAGGTGGCGCGCGGGTTGCGGTTGGCGTGGCTCCGAATCGAGACGGCGGTATGGGCGAAGTGCAGGCTGGTGACGCCCGTCTCGTACATGCGGCGGCGGGTCATGAGGGCCAGCCAGTGCTGAGGCACCAAGACGCCGAAAGGCTCCGTGAACTGCCCAGGGCCGGTTCCGCCGCGGCCGGTGACTTCGCCGCGTCCGTAGCGGCGCCCGGACCGGCCGTTGAGGCCTCGGTAGATGACGATGACCTCGGCGAGGCCGGCTGCGATGGCGGCGGCGGCGTTCGCGACCAGCGCTGCGCCCACGTTCCCGGCCTGGCTGATCTCGCCGAAGTAGGCCAGTTCCTCGATGCCGAGGCTTGCCGCGACGTCCGCCTCCGCCGACGTATCGACCGCCCAGCGCAGGAGTCCGTCCACGTCCTGAGGCCGGAGGCCGCAGTCGTCCAGAGCGGCGTGGATCGCCTGGAGGGAGAGCATGAGCTCGCTGCGGCCGGAGTTGCGGGAGTAGTCCGTCTCGCCTACGCCGACGATGGCGACTTTGCCGCGAAGTTCTCGATCCATGCGACTTAGAGCCTCGTGGGATGCAGTTTGAGCCTTGCGGGCCGAAGGGGCAAATCGGCGGCGAAAAAGGTTCCTCTCCGATGCCCGACCTCACCCCTGCCAGCCGAACCTTCCCCACACGTAGCCGGGGCCTCCTGACCCCGGCGCCATGCCCGTAACTTCCCCACGTGGCCGGGGTCTCCCGACCCCGGCGCCATGGCCGAAACTTCCACACGTAGCCGGGGTCTCCCGACTCCGGCGCCATGCCCGAACCTTCCCCATACGTGGCCGGGATCTCCCGACCCCGGCGCCATCCCCGAACCTTCCCACACGTAGCCGGGGTCTCCCGACCCCGGCGCCCGCGGATTTCGCCGTACGAGCACGACGAGATGCGCCTCCGCTGGAGCTTGCCGTAACATGAAGCCGGCTCA
>DATMBD010000150.1:0-3584 GCA_035559355.1 Dehalococcoidia bacterium | reverse complement strand
GTGCTCGGCGTGAAGGAGGAAGTCCAGGTCCATGGCCTCGACGGCCTCCGGGCTCGGATCGCGGCCCTCGAGCATGTAGAGGAAGTTGGCGGCGTGGTGGAGGTCGCCGCGCGGGGCTACGGGCTCGTAGCCCCGGCGGATGCGATGGTGCGCAGCAACAACGGTGGGGAACTTGGCGATGAGACGCTCGGCTTTGCGCAGGTTCGCGTCACGGGAGTTGTCCTCGACATCCGGGTCGAAACTGGACAGCGCGGACACGGCCGTGCGCAGGGCGTCCATAGGGTGCGAGTTCCTGACCAAGCGGATGACGTCGATGACCTCGGGAGGGAGGGTCCGCTCCGCCACGAGGCGGCCGTGGAAGTCATCCAGTTGAGCCCTCGTTGGCAGGCGCCCGTAGAGGAGCAGGTAGCAGACTTCCTCGAAGTTCGATTTCTCGGCGAGGTCATGGATGTTGTAGCCGCGATACAAGAGGATGCCCGCTTCGCCATCGATGTAGCTGGATTCCGTCGTGTCGAGGACTACATCCTTGAGACCCCTGGCAAGCCCCGTTTCCATCGCCAGCGTCCTCCCTCTGCAGCAAAATACCCTGGTCAGACCAGGGCATAGGCTAGATCCGGCTGGGCATTGGCGCCCCTCGGTGGGAGTATAACACCCGGTTCCAGGCAGGAGCCACACAGCGCCGGATTGGTCCGTGGTCACCCGTATCCATGGCCTCGGCCTCACCTAAATTCGCGAGATTCCCGCCCGGCAGGCTTCAAAATCCGTTCACAGAGCCGAAATTCTCCCTTGGACTATCGCAAATCGACACGAACTCACGAAGCACGGAGGCGTCCATGGCCCTGAACAAGAGACCGTCCCGCGTAGTCGCGGACGTAAAGTGCTACCACTGCGGCCACGTCAGCGGCCAAATCATCGGCTGGCGGCATGAACCGCTGCGCGTGGAGAATTTCATCCCCAGGCCCGGGTATTCCGGCCCGGAGGTCAAGCCCGGTGCCCGCCTTCGCTGCGAGCGCTGTCGGGGACCCGTATTCCTGGAGGACGCTGCCGGCGTCCTGAGCCTGAAGCACCTGGTGGCCCGCCCGCCGGCGGCGCGCTCTCAAACGACCGCCAAGGCTTCCCGAAGGGCCGCCTAGCCTCAGCCTACGCGGAACACTCCGGTCATGGTGTCCGGGTGGACGTCGCAGCGGAAGAAATAGCTACCAGGGGCTGAGGGAGCATTGAAGGTGACGGTCTCCGTGGCCGGCCCCGTGATCAGGTTGCCCTTGAATATGGGCTGACTAGCGCTGCGGTTCGTGTAAAAAGCCACGTTGTGCGGGACGCCGGCGTCCCTGTTTTCCAGGGTGACGGTAACCGAAGCGCCTGGAGACGCCGCGATGGTGGACTTGTCGAAGCGGGAGTTCTGCGCAACGAGGGTGACCGATACAGGCCCGCCTGCAGGCGGCGGCTCGCCACCCGCAGCGCCCTCGCCGCCGGCTTCCGCTCCCTCCTTGTCAACGAGCAGCGCGCCTCCATAGAGGAGAGGAGCCGTGACGGCAAACGTCAGCACCAGGAGGATGGCGCCAAGCTTCAAGTTGAGGCTAGTCGGCATGCAGAGCTCCTTCTCAGATTGGGGCCAGGCGGTCTGCGACCATGGCCGCAAAAATGATCGCCAAGTAGGTCGTCGAGAATCGAAACACGTCCATGGCGGACTTCACGGTCGCCAAGCGTAGCTGGCGCCAGGAGAGCCAGAGGAACATCGCGCCGGCGGCAGCCGCGGCGGCGAGAAAGAGGACGCCCAAGTCGCCGGTGAGGCCGAGGGCCAGCGAAGCAGCGACCGTGACGGCGGCGTAGACGAAGCTGCGGCGGCGCGCCTCCACGGCGCCATGCGTGACCGGGAGCATGGGGACGCCGGCTCTTTCGTAGTCCTGGGCATAGCCGATAGCGAGGGCCCAGAAGTGCGGAGGCGTCCAGAGGAAGATGATCGCGAACATGATCAAAGGCGCCGCATCCAGGCTGCCGGTGACAGCAGCCCATCCGCAGAGCGGCGGCACCGCCCCGGCCGCGCCGCCGATGACGATGTTCTCCGCCGTCGTGCGCTTGAGCCAGAGCGTGTAGACGAAGACGTAGAAGAGGATAGCGGCCACAGCCAACACGGCCGTGAGCAGGTTCACCGTAACCGCGAGGAACAGGAAGGCCGCCACGCTGAGGAAGACGCCGAACGCGAGCGCTCTCTCCGGCGAGATCGCGCCCGATGGGATGGGCCGGCGGTGGGTGCGGCGCATGACCGCGTCGATATCGCGGTCCAGGTAGCAGTTGATGGTATTGGCGCCTCCCGCGGCGAGGGAACCACCGAACAAGGTTGCGAGCACGACCCAGAGGTCAGGCAAGCCGTCGGCGGCGACGACCATCGCAGGGAAGGTGGTCACCAGCAGCAGCTCGATGATCCTCGGCTTCGTCAGCGCGAAGTAGGCGGCGAGCGTGCCGCGAAGGCCCATGGCGGGCCTCTCCGCGGCCGTCAGCGTCCGCGCGGGCGCCGTCATCGCGGCACCCCGCGAGCCGGCATTTCCCGCGCCCTGGGCGCGGCGGCGGCCCGTGGCAGCCACCTGTACGCCTCGAACAGGCGCACGTTGAGAATGGCCAGCAGCGCCCAGAGGAGCTCGGCGAACGCCAGGTGCGCCGCCGAGACCTCGTCCGCAAGTTCCGTCCAGATGTTGGCGGCGCCGATCAGGGCCTGGACCGCGTATACGGCCATCGCGCCGCCGGCGAACAAGAGCAGCGTCCTAGAACGCTCGCGCCAAGCCGACCACAACATGGCGACGAGCGTGAGCCCGAGCAAGAGCGCCAGCAGCCGATGCAGGAAGTGGACGTGGACGGGAGCTCCGCCCGCGCTCGGCACGACTTCGCCATTGCAAAGAGGCCAGCCGCTGCAGGCGAGGCCGTACTCGGCCCCGGCGACGTAGCCGCCTACGAGCATGAGCACGAAGGCCACGGCCAATGCGGCCAGGGCGCTGCCGCGCACGGCCGGTCCCACGGCCAGGCGGGCGAGCGGTCGCGTGAGATCGAACGACGTGTGGAGGATGAGGATGAGCACGGCTAGGATGGTCAACGCCATGCCGAGGTGGATGACGACGATTTCCGGCGGCAGCTCGTTGAGGACGGCGGCGCCGCCGAGTCCCGCTTGCAAGACGATGAGGCCCAGCAACAGCAAGGAGGGCAAGAAGACCGCCGGCGTGCGGCGGTAGGAGCGCCACGCCCAGACCGTGATCCCGAGGACGAGGAGGCCGGCGACGGACGCGACCAAGCGGTGGGAGTACTCGATGAGGGTGTGCTTCTCCCATTTCGGGACAAAGCTGCCGTGGCAGCGAGGCCAGTCCGGGCAGCCGAGCCCGGAGTCCGTGGCGCGTACGACTCCGCCCAGGACGACGAGGCCGATGATGACGAAGCCCGCCAGGATGCAGAGGCGCTGGAAAGCGGTCACGGGCGATGCACCGGCCTCTCGAGGGTGGACGGCAACAAGCGCCCCTCGAACCAAGGCCCTGAGACGAAAACAGCGCGCGGTAACCGCCCGGTTTGTGACACGTTGCTCAAAGCCAGCCTATGGCTGG
>DATMBD010000149.1:0-2415 GCA_035559355.1 Dehalococcoidia bacterium | reverse complement strand
CTCTCGCTCCACGTTGCGGACGTAGAACTCCGGATCGGTGAAGTTGATCCGGCGCTCAAGAGTACTGGTCTGACCCTCGAACTCGTGCAGGTTCGGGGCTATGTACGCCGCGTACGGCAGGGCCACGATTGCCGCGGCGGCCCCCATCAAGAGGAGGAGCCTGGCGCGCTCCTTGAGCGTCCGGTTCTCCAGCAAGAGATAGATCGCCGCCGGCAGGAAGAAGAAGGCCGCGTAAAACTGCATCAACGTCGCGAGCGAAAGCAGCGCGCCGGCCAGGAGCGCGCGCCGGGGGGTTGGCTTGAGAAGGACCAGGGACGCGGCCAGCGTGAACGGCACGGGGGCGAGGTCATAGCGGATGGAGCGGGCCGTCTCCTGGAGCGGCAGGCCGGTATCGAAGCCGATATTCAGCCGCAAGAACAGGAGCAGGCCGGTCGCGAGGACGCCGCCGGCGACGCCGTGCAGTCGGCGCCCGAACGCGTACGCCAGAGCGATAGCGATGAGCCCGTAGGCCACGCTGACCAGGCGGCCCGCGAAAACGCTCGTGCCCGCCACCTTGAACACGGCGGCGAGCACCACGTGATGGAGGGGCATGTTGAAGAAGTACACCTCATCGGCGCGGTAGAAGCCCGCGAAGAGGTCCGTACCGAAGACGCCTTTGGTGGCGAGCTTGTGGGAGGCGGACAAAATCCAGATCTCGTCGTCCGTAGGAGCGGGATGGTTCGCCAGGTTGGGCAGGACGAAGGCCAGGAATAGGGCGCAGGCCAGGAGGACGAAGGCGACTTCGGCGGCGAGGGCGCGTCTTTCGGCGAGAAGGAACCGCCTTTCGGCGAGCAAGGCCCTGCCCCAGCTCACGCCTTCAGCCACTCACTGCCCTCCGCCGCGATTCTAGGCGAAGCCTGGAGCTTGCGATAGGCCGCGCTTGCCAGCACACTGCGACGAGGGCGGAGACGCATGCCGGTGCAGCCAGCAGATCCCAGGGGAAACTACAGGGCCCACCGCGAAGAAATCCTCGCGGCTGTGGAATCGGCTCTCGATTCCGGGTCCTACATCCTCGGACCGCAAGTCAAGGCTTTCGAGGCGGAGTTCGCCGCGTACGTCGGCGTCCGCGAGGCCGTGGGCGTGGCGAGCGGCACTGACGCTTTGCATGTCGGCCTCCGCGCGCTCGACATCGGCCCGGGCGACTCAGTGCTCACCGTCTCGCACACAGCCGTCGCGACCGTCGCGGCTATCGAGATGGCCGGAGCGACGCCGGTGCTGGTGGATATCGACGAGGCGCGCATGACGATGTCGCCGGCGAGCCTCGAGTCCGCTCTGAAGGAGTTGGCCTCGCGTCACCGCTTCAAAGCCGTGATCCCCGTTCACCTCTACGGCCAGCCCGCCGACATGGCGGCAATCACGGCGATCGCCCGCCGTCACGGGCTCGCAGTCTTGGAGGACTGCGCTCAGGCGCACGGAGCCGAGATCGACGGCAAGAAGGTCGGTTCGATTGGTGAACTCGCCGCTTTCAGCTTCTATCCGACGAAGAATCTCGGCGCGATCGGCGACGGCGGCGCCCTGGTGACCGACGACCCAACGCTCGCGAGGCGCCTACGGGAGCTACGGGAGTACGGCTGGCGGGAGCGATACGTGAGTCACGAACGCGGCGTGAACTCCCGTCTCGACGAGCTGCAAGCGGCCATCCTCCGCGTCAAGCTCCAGTATCTGGACGCGGAGAACGAGCGCCGCCGCAAGATCGCGTCCAGATACGCGGACGCCCTCGCGGAAAGCGGCCTGCTCCTACCCCAGGAGGCGCCGGGGACGCGCCATGTCTACCATCAGTACGTTGTCCGGACGCCGCACCGCGAGCGCTTGCGGGCCTACCTCGCCGCCCAAGGCATTCATACGCTGATCCACTACCCTTACGCCGTCCACGAGCAGCCTGCCTACGCCGGCCGCGTAGACACGGCGCCTGGGGGACTCCCGGTCACGGAGCGCGTCTGCCGGCAGGTCTTGAGCCTTCCGATTCAGCCGGAGCTGACGGACCCGGACGTGACGGCTGTTTGCGAAGCGGTGCGCGCCTTCCGGCCATGACTCGGCGCTCGAGCAGCGAACGCCCACGGTCGGTTGCCGCGGCCTGACAAGCCACGCCCGGGTTCCGCCGCCTCAGACGGCTCGCGCCGGCCTGCCAGGAGCCTACTTGCCGGGCTCCAGGGGGCGGCCCTTCTTCAGGCGCTCCTTGTACTGTCGCTTGTAGTACTCGGCGTACTCGCCGGACTTGACGCGCTCCCACCAGGAGCGGTTGTCCCTGTACCAGGCGACCGTCCGCTCCATGGCGGTGGCGTAGTCGAACTTCGGCTGCCAGCCGAGGGCGCGGATCTTGCTGGTGTCCATCGTATAGCGGGCATCGTGCGCGGCCCGGTCTTCGACGAAGCGAAT
>DATMBD010000148.1:0-7191 GCA_035559355.1 Dehalococcoidia bacterium | reverse complement strand
AACCCGCCGCCGGTGGACGTGCTCCTCGGGAGCGGGCCACTAACGAGCGTCGACTTCGGGCTGTATCCCATGGCCGGCGTGCCTACGTTCGGTGGCGGCGTCTGGAAGTACGCGCAGGAGCTGCCGGACACCCTGGCACCCGCCATCAGGGCGCTGATCGACGGCGTCGACTGCACGATGCCCGCGCTCCGGCCTCCAGGCGTCACTTACCGCATTCGCGTGGCCCCGGCGCTGCTGGTCCTCGGCTGCGGCGTCCTTGGCGCGACGATTCGATTCACGGTGAACGGCGAGCTTGCCAACGAGACCGCGGTCTGGCAACGCGACTCCGCCGCAGAGCTGCCGCCCACCTTCGGCCCCACGCTCCTGTCCCCACCAGGGGTCGTGCCGCCGGAAGGCGCGGGCAATCGGTTCCTGGAACTGACGGTCGGCCCGCCCTTCGCTGTGTACAGAGGGGAAATGAGCAGGATTAAAGATGGCCGGCTGGTGCCCGTCACGTCCGAGGAAGAGGTTGCCGTCGAGGCGTTCATAGATGGCGTCCTTTGCGGAACCGGCGGCAACTTGACCCGCTTGGGCTCGGACGTCGTCGTGCTATCGGAGGCCCTGCGGCCGGGATGTGGGAGGCCGGATGCCGTCGTGCGGTTCTTCGTGAACGGCGCGCCCGTCGAAGACGAAGACGGCAACCTCGCCAGCCGCGAAACGACCGTCTGGGAGCCGGGCTTTCACAGGAAGCACTTCGTGTTCCGGGAGGCCGCCGACTCGGCGCCGGTGCCTTCCCGCGGCCTAATCTCGCCGCCGGATACCGGCGACGCGGGGCTAAGGTAAAGGCCTTGCTGCGGGTTACTCTGGTCAGACGTACTGCATCTTCAGGAACCGGGCGCGCAGGGCGTTGACCTCTGCTTTGACCTCCCTGCCCTTGATGCAGGCCGCCATCAGCTCCGCCAGCCGCTGCATCTCCGGCTCCCTCATGCCGAAGCGCGTCATCTCCTGGACGCCGATGCGCAGTCCGGATGGGTTGCGCGCGTCCGTGTCCCACGGCAGCAGGTTGTAGTTGACAATCACGTCGTTCGCCTCCAGGCGCTGGGCGACCTGGACGCCGCCGCCGTAAGCCGAGACGTTGACGGCGATCTGGTGGCTGCGCGTGTAGCCGAAGTCGCGCGCCTCCACCGGCACGCCTTCGTCCTCCAAAGCGCGGCCCAGGGCCTGAGCGTTGCGCACGGTCTGCTCCGCGTAGACGGCGGCGTGCGCCTGCATTTCGCGGATGGCGACGACGAGGGCTGGCAGCGAATGGAGGTGATGATTGCTGGACGTGCCCGGAAAGACGCCGCGGTCAGCCGCGGGCCAGTACTTGGCGGCGTTCTCTTCGTCGAGGTCCGAGACGATCACCCCCCGCTGCGGGCCGGGGAAAGTCTTGTGGGTGCTGGCCGTAACCCAGGTGGCCCCCTCCCGCCAGGGGTCCTGAAACTGCCCTCCGACGATGAGACCGAAGACGTGGGCGGCGTCGTAGAGCACGGCGATGTCGCGTTCGCGGCAGGCCGCGGCAAGCTCCTTCACCGGTTCCGGGAAAAGGAAGAGGCTCTTGCCGAGCACGATCAGGCGCGGCCGCACCCGCTCGATGAGGTCGATGCTCTTCGCCACGTCAATGTGGTAGTTGTCCTCCGCGAGCGGGAAGTAATGCAGGCCGATGGGCGTCTTCGAATCGAGGTTCAGGGACATGCCCCGGGCCTGGATGCGCCGGCCGAAGACGCCGATGGTGTTGTGGCTGATGTGGCCCCCCGCCGCCGTGGAATTGACGATTACGGCATCGCCCCCGCGCAGGTAGGCCAAGGCGATGGCGGCATTGGCGTTGTTGCCGCTGATCGGCCGCACGTCCGCCTGGCGGCATCGGGTCAGGCGCAGCAGTTCCTCGCGCGCCATCGTTTCGATCTGGTCGATGTAGCGCGTCCCCTGGTAGTAGCGCAGCACCTGCCCGGGGCGGTTGGGATGACCTTCCGCGTAGCGGGCCATGAAGTCTGAGTCCTGAAGCTCGCGGACGGCGCGGCTCTGGGCATTCTCGCTGGCGATGAGGTTTATGGTCTCGCGGCCGCGCCAGCGCTCCTGCGCGTCGACGATGGCGCGGATATCGGCGATTTCTACAGGCATTTCCCCTCCCACTTCCCGCCCCGGGGTACACGGCTGCGGGCAAAGAGCGTCAGATGGGCCCGGGGCTGGAAGTGCGCGCGCCCGCGCCTAGTAGAACTCTAGACGTTGGCCTGGCGCTGAGCTAGGCGGCGAAGCCTAGCCGCCTTCGATGACGGCCATCGCTTCGATCTGGATGTCGAAGTTCAGGGTCTCGACCACGGTCTGGTGGCGGGCCGGCCGGCTGTGCGGGTCCGGGAACATTTCCAGCCAGGGCGGATTCACGGCCTGGCGATTTTGGTTGCTCTTGATGAACACGGTCACGCGCAGCACGTCCGATGGCTTGGCCCCCGCCTTCGTGAGGATGTTCTGCAGGTTGCGGAAGCAATTTCGCGCCTGGTCCTCGATGGAAGCCGGGATCTGCCCGGTCTCCGGATCCGCGCCCATGATCCCCGAGGTGTAGAGGATGTTGCCGACACGTGTCGCCATCGGGATGGGGGCGTTGTGCTTAACGGGAGCTATCTCGAAGCTTTCGCGCCAGGCCATGGTTCCGTTCCTCTCCTTCGGCACGCTTCGCGGCCGCTAGCCAATCGGCGGGACGCGCCCTGCTGCAAAACTTACCTGCGCCGTGGTTCTGGGACAACGCTTTCGCATTCGGACTGGGCGTTGCCGCGCCGCGAGGCGTCCCTGCTGGGATACGCCGTTTCTAACCGAGCGCGGCGGTCACGGCGCGCAGCAGCGCGTCGTCATCGCTCGGGTCGACGGTCCTGGGGTCGAGCAGCAGGAGGTCGTTGGCGACGCGGCCGACGACGGGCGGCTCGGCGGAACGCAGGCGGGCGGCCAGGGCGTCGAGTTCGCCGCCTGTTGGGGCGGGCAAAGCGAGGAGCTTCGTGGGCAGGCTCTCCTCCGGCAGGCTGCCGCCGCCGACCATCGACCGGCCATCGACGACTTTCGCCCCGCGGCCGACCGCCCGAGCCCAGCGTCGCGCCCTGCGCTCGATCTCGCCGATGGGCATCGCGATCATCCGCCAGACCGGCACTTCTCGCTCGGCCTCGCCTTTCGCGTAGTGGAGGAGCGTGGCGTTGAGGCCGGCGATGCTCGCCTTGTCCATGCGCACGGCCCGCGCCAAGGGATGCCGCCGAAGGGACGCGATAAGCTCCTTGCGGCCGAGGACGATGCCTGCCTGGGGCCCGCCGAGGAGCTTGTCGCCGGAGAAGAGGACGAGGTCGGCGCCGGCGCGCAGGCTCTCCTGGGGCGTCGGCTCCGGCGCGAGGCCGTAGCGTCGCGTGTCGAGCAAGCAGCCGCTGCCGAGGTCGTCGAGAAGCAGCAGGCCCCGCTCGTGGGCGAGGCGGACGAGTTCGGGCAGTGGCGCGGACTCGACGAAGCCGACGACGCGAAAGTTGCTGGCGTGGACGCGCATCATCGCGACGGTCGATTCGCCGATGGCGTTCTCGTAGTCGCGCAGGTAAGTGCGGTTCGTCGTCCCCACCTCGACGAGCGTCGCGCCGCTCTGGGCCATGACGTCCGGGATGCGGAACCCGCCCCCGATCTCGACCAGCTGGCCGCGGGAGATGACGACTTCGCGGCCCTTGGCGAGGGCAGTCAGCGCCAGCAACAGGGCCGCGGCGTTGTTGTTGACGGCTATCGCCGCTTCGGCCCCGGTAACGCGCGCCAGCAACCCCTCCAGGTGCTCGTAGCGGCTGCCGCGCTCTCCAGCCTCGAGGTCGAATTCGAGATTGCTGTAGCCGCGGCCCACCGCCTCCATGGCGGCGAGGGCGGCTCGGGACAGCGGCGCGCGGCCGAGGGTGGTATGGATGATCACGCCCGTGGCGTTGATGACGGGCCGCAGGCTGGGCCGCAAGGAGGCGTAAGCGCGGGCGGCCGCCGCCTCCGCTATCGCTTCCAGGGACACGTCGACGCCGCCGTTACGCAACGCTGCTCGGCGCTCGGCAAGCTCGGCGCGGACGGCGTCGGTGGCGGCGTCCTGGCCCAGCTCCGACGCCGCGCGACGCAGCCTTTCGTCGGCGAGCACTCGGTCGACGGACGGCAAGCGTCTGAAATCAGCGGTCACGGTTGGATTTTATGCCTCCCGGCCGGAGCGGCCGCCCGTCGGCGCGCTCGCTTGCCGGCGGGCGGTGGTGGAGAGTCTGGCGGGAGTGCGAGGGAGTCGAACCCTCCCATCCTTCCGAGGGAAGGACGCAACGATTTTGAAGACCGCGAGCAGCACCGGCCGCCACCCACTCCCGATCAGGAATTTACAGGATGCAGGGAACTCCCGGCGTCGGAAACGCGGGAGAGTCTCCCTCCGCCCCGCCAACGCCAAGCACTTAATCTTAGCAACTGCTTTCTCGGCAGTTCGGCCGGCGCTCCCGCCGGACTACCATAGCCAGGGATGACGATGATCGCCGCCGCAGCCTGGCTGGGGAAGACCGAACCATGACGACCGCCGAATCGGCCGTTCCCTTCGCGGAAGAGCCGCGCAGGGGCAACCCCCTGGAAGTCCTCTTCGTGGCGACCCGCCTGGGGCTGACCTCTTTCGGCGGACCCATCGCCCATCTCGGCTACTTCCATAACGAGTATGTGGAGCGCCGCAAGTGGCTGCCGCCCGACGTCTATGCAGAGGTCGTCGCCCTCGCCCAGGCCCTCCCTGGCCCGGCCAGCAGCCAAGTCGGCATCGCGGTAGGGCTGCTGCGCGCGGGAGTCGCCGGGGCGATCATGGCCTGGCTGGGCTTCACGCTGCCCTCGGCCGCGGCCATGGTGGCGTTCGCCTATGGCGTGGAGGGCATAGGCGACGTCAGCCAGGAGGCTTGGCTGCATGGATTGAAGCTGGCGGCCGTGGCCATTGTCGCCTTCGCTGTCTGGGGGATGGCGCGCAGCCTGGCGCCTGACAAGCAGCGGGCGAGCATCGCCATCGCTGCCGCGATCCTCGCCTTGAGCGTGGAGACCGCGGCGGCGCAGATCGGGATTATCGTCCTGGCCGGCTTGGTGGGCTGGCGCCTCTTCTTCAGGGAGACGGGAGGCGCCGGCTCTCCTTTGCCCGTCTCCGTCGGCCGCAACCTCGCGATCGGCGCGTGGGTGACGTTCTTCGCGCTGCTTGCCGGCCTGCCCCTGGTCTCGGCTGCGGCCGATAGCCATGCGCTGGACGTCTTCGACAGCTTTTTCAGGACGGGGTCGCTCGTCTTTGGCGGCGGCCACGTGGTGCTGCCGCTGCTGGAGCGGGAGGTGGTGGCGCCGGGCTGGGTCACTGCCGATGAGTTTCTGGCGGGCTACGGAGCAGCGCAGGCCGTCCCCGGCCCGTTGTTCACGCTTTCGGCTTATCTCGGGGCGATATCTGCGCCCGAACCAAAGGGCGTCGTGGGCGGCGCCATCGCTCTTTTAGGGATCTTTCTGCCGTCTTTCCTGCTCGTGATCGGCGGGCTGCCGGCCTGGACGTTAATGCGGCGCAACCCGTCGTTTCTGGCAGCGCTGCGCGGCGTCAACGCAGCCGTCGTAGGCCTGCTCCTGGCCGCCCTTTACGACCCCGTATTCACGAGTTCGATTCGGTCCGGCGACGACTTCGGCATCGCCATCGCCGCATTCGGGCTGCTCGCGTTCTGGAAGCTACCGCCCTGGTTGGTCGTCGCATTTGCCGCCCTTGCGGCCGTCGCCGTCGATGCCGCCTGAAGGGCGATAGCGCCGGCCGAGCCCCTCGGGCCCGTCGTTCCCTCCGGAAGGTGCTTCGCCTCCGCGCCCTGGCTGCCCTCCAGATTTCCAGGGACACACGAAATGAAAAAGCCTGAAGGAAATTTCTATAGACAAGACAGATATGAGACGTCAGAAACTTGGATAAAAGTCACCGGGGGGCCGACGATGAAAGGCAGCTATTGGGGGCGTGTTCTCCAGCGGCGCGTTAGCCGCAGGCGCTCGCTGGTCGGCGCGAGCGGGCTTATAGGCGGGGCTTTGCTCCTCGCCGCTTGTGGAGGCGGCGAGACTAGCAAAGAGCAGCCGGGCGGCAGCGGTCTCCTTGCTGCCCCGGCGGACACGTCCAAACAGGCGAAGCGAGGGGGGACGGTCAGGGACAGCGTCAACCGAGAGCCGGGTCACTTCGATGGGCAGGCTCAAGGGCAAGTCCAACTCAACTTTTTCAACAGCATCGTCTACGAGGCGCTTGTCCGCAACAAGCCCGGCCACCTGCAGCCTTCCGACTTTGCGGAGGTCGAGCCTCAGCTCGCGGAGTCCTGGGAGTTCAACGGCGATGGCACGCAGCTGACTTTCAAGATCCGCCAAGGAGTCAGATGGCAGAACCGTCCGCCCGTCAGCGGCCGCGCCTTCGACGCGCAAGACGTGGTCCAGAGCTGGAACCGCTACATCGGCCTCGTCTCGAACAACCGCGCCTCGAACGCCAATTCGCTCAACCCTTCGGCGCCCATCGTCTCCGTGGCGGCTCCCGATTCCCGGACCGTCGTCGTGAAGCTGAAAGAGCCGACTTCATACATCCTGCAGCGATATACGAGCATGGTCACGGGCGAACTGGGATCGATCTATCCGCGAGAGGCGGACGGCGGCTTCGACCCCAAGAAAGAGCAAATCGGCACCGGAGCCTACATGCTCGACAAGTTCGAGCCTTCTATCGAACTCGAGTACGTTCGGAACCCGGACTACTGGGACAAGAACGCCGCCTATCCTGACGCGATTCACGTGCCCGTGGTGCCGGAGTACGCCACCGGCCTTTCCCAGTTCAAGAGCGGGTCGATCTATAGCTACGGCGTCCTGGCCCAGGACCAACTCGTCACCAAGAAGGACGTGCCCCGCATCAACCTCTACGCCGTGACTCCGCGTCTCACCAATCCTCTCTTCCAGATGCGCTTCGGCTGGCAGCCGATCGACGGGAAGAAGTCCCCATTCCTCGATATCCGCGTCCGCCAGGCCCTCTCGATGTCCCTCGAGCGCGACAGCTACATCGATGCCGCCTACAACGTCTCCAAATTCGAAGCCGAAGGTATCCCGGTGAAGACGTACTACGACACTTCGATGTCGTACAACAGTTGGACGCTCGATCCTCGGGACAAGAAGACCTTCGGCGAGAACGCGAAGTAC
>DATMBD010000147.1:0-4276 GCA_035559355.1 Dehalococcoidia bacterium | reverse complement strand
TCTCGCTCGTCGAGATCATCTCGATGTTGATGCCGGCTTCCGAGAGGGTGCGAAACATCCGCGCGGCGAAGCCGGGAGCGCTTTGGATGCCGGTGCCGACGATGCTGACCTTGGCGACCTTGTCATCCGTGGCGACTTCACGGGCGCCGATCTGCTCCGCCACCCGGCGGACGATCGATTCGGCTCGGCCCAGGTCCCCCTTCGAGACGGTGAAGGTCAGGTCCGTGAGGCCTTCCGCCGAGGCGTTTTGGACGATGACGTCCACGGAGATGTGCTGGGCAGCGAGGGGCTCGAAGAGGCTGGCGGCGATGCCCGGGCGGTCCGGCACCCCCCGCAAAGTAATCTTGGCCACGTCGAGGTCGTGCGGGATGCCGCGCACGCGATTGAAGGACTCCATGTTCATGCCTCCATGGATGAGCGTGCCCGGGGCCTCAATGAAGCTCGACGCGACATAGACGGGCACGTTGTAAACCGAGGCGATCTCGACGGCGCGCGGCTGC
The DNA here is from genome assembly GCA_035559355.1 of Dehalococcoidia bacterium. GTDB lineage: Bacteria > Chloroflexota > Dehalococcoidia > DSTF01 > WHTK01 > WHTK01. The sequence goes on along the minus strand of DATMBD010000147.1, from coordinate 3,776 downwards.
ATGACCTTGGCCCCGCGGCTCGCCAACTCCAGCATCTCCTCGTATGAAATCTCGGGCAGCTTGCGGGCCTCGGGGACGACGCGGGGATCGGCGGTGTAGACGCCGTCGACGTCCGTGTAGCGCTCGCAGCGGGCGCCGAGCACGGCCGCCAGGGCAACGGCCGTGAGATCGGACGTGCCGCGGCCTAAGGTGGTGATCTCCAGTTCCTCGGTGATCCCTTGAAATCCTGAGACTATGACCACGCGGCCGGCGGCGAGCTCGCGCCGGATGCGGTCCGGCTCTATGGAGAGGATGCGGGCGCGTTGATGGACGGCATCGGTGCGGAGGCCGGCCTGGGCGCCGGAGAGGCTGACCGCGTCGACGTCGATGGCGTGAAGGGCCATGGCCAGGAGGGTCATGGAAACGGTCTCACCCGTGGAAAGCAAGAGGTCGAGCTCGCGCTCGTCGGGGTGGGACGTGATCTGGTGGGCGAGGGAGATGAGTTCGTCCGTCGTGTCGCCCATGGCGGACACGACGGCGACGACCTCGTCGCCGGAGGCCTTGCGACGGGCTATCCGTTGCGCCACGGCACGTATGCGTTCCGCCGTGGCGACGGACGTCCCCCCGTACTTCTGCACCACCAGAGCCATGCCTACATGTTAGGCAAGAGCCGCCAGATGAGAAACAAAGGTCGGCGACAGACCTCGAGATGCCCTAGCCGGGGAGGCGGCGCCACCGTATGGCGCATCCCAAGAGCGGCAGGCGATGGTGCGCGGCTCGGACCGGGGACATCATTCCTCGCGGACGCGGCTCCTGAGCTCGATGATATGGTCGAGAAAGGCGTCGTCGAGGCGAGCAAGACCGGCGAGGAGGTCGCGGCGTTCCTGAAGGAGACCCTCGAACAACGCCAAGTCGCGGATCGTCGCCCTGCCGTCTTCGAGAATCTCCAGCAGCGCGTCGAGCTGGCGGCGGGTAGCGTCCAGCCTGTCGTTGATCTCACGCCGTCGGCGCGAAAAGTCGATCACCTGAGGGTCCGGCGCAATCACTCGTCCAATCCTAAGCGCAAAAAGAAGACGCGTCTATAGAACTCAACATAACATAACATCCCGAGGGTCATGAATTTGCCGGCGAAGCACGGACGTTTGCCGGTCGGGGGGCGGTGGGCTGCCTGCACGATTTTAGACGAAGTGCGCCCCTCGCAGCGCCGGTCTCGTGATCATGCTGCGGCCGCTGAAGCCGTGCGCGATCGCCGCCTGGGTCATGAGCCTCGCGACCCGTTCGGTGTCCTCCCTGACGAAGGCGGCGACCGTGGAGCCGCCGCCGGACAGATAGGCGGCCGCGGCGCCGCCATCACGGGCGGCGGCCATTATCGGTTCCAGCCCCTTGAATATCTGGGCGCGCGCCGGCTGATGGATACGGTCCTGCGTCGCCTCATGGAGGAGGTCGTAGCGGCCCGCGGCGAGCGCTGCCACGAGAAGGGCGACGCGGCTGGCGTTGAACACGGCGTCCTCGCGCGACAGCTGGCGAGGCAGCTTGCGCCGCGATTCGTGGGTCGGCATTTCGAAGTCGGGGACGAAGACCACGACCTGGAGGTCGGACGGCAGGGGCGATTCGAGGTGCAGGACGGAGCCGTCCGCGCGCCGCACGTTTATCTGAAATCCGCCCAGCAAGCACGGCGATATGTTGTCGGGAAATCCCTCTAACCTCGTTCCCATCACGAGCAGGGCTTCCTGGCTGTGCAGGTTGTCGAGGAGGGCGTTGCCTGCCAAGAGGCCCGCGGCGCGAAGGGCGGCGCTCGCTCCCAGCCCGCGGGCAAGCGGTATCGCTTCGTCCCAGGCGATGCGCACCTTCGGCGGCCGGGAGATGTTCTCGAACGCCGCCTCGATGCCCTGCCAGACCAAGCGGCCGACGCCACGCTCGCTGCCGTCGCTGCTGCCGGTCTCCACCGTGACCGTCGCCCAAATGTCGAGGGCTATGCCGAGACAATCGAAGCCCGGCCCTAGGTTGGCGGACGTCGCCGGCACTCTCAGAGTGAGCTTCACGGCAGCAGTTTAACCCCACGCGCCCGGAAGCCTGCTGCACGGCTCCGGCTTGGGGGCTTCCGACCGACGCGCGCTACCGCGGAGGTAAGCCGATAGGCAGTCCCTGCGGCACTTCCAGACCGACGACCGTGTAGCTCAACGAGGGGTCGGTGCCCGCCGCGAAGCGCGCGTTCACCGCGTAAATCCGGCCCCCGAAGCGGGCGATCGTCGTCGGCACGTCAAGGCGGGGGTCGGTAATCTGGCGCAGGAGGACGCCGCCGGTGAAGTCCGGCGTGAGGGCTATCTGAGCCACGAGGTTGTTCTGGTTTCGCACGACGTAAAGGACGCGGCCCTCGAGAAGAATCCCGTCCCCGTTGGCGACGCTGTAACCGTCCAGGTTGATGCTTGCCGCTCGGCCGCTCTCCGGGTCGACGGTGAACAGCCGGCCCGCGTTGGACTGGACGATGATCAGGCGGGCGCTGTCTTCCGTGACCTCGATGCCGTTGGCGTTGAAGCCGGGCAGGTGGACGTAGTCGCCGGACAGGGAAAGGACTTCAAAGGCGCCGTCTGTCGCGACCTGACCGTGGGACCCGAGCGGAACGCGGTAGAGCACTGGCTGCATCGAGTCCGTAAAGTAGGCCGCCTCCGCGGTGACGATGACATCGTTCACGAACGTGGGACCGCTCGTGAAGTGGAAGGACGCTACCTGCCTTCCCGTGCGCGAGTCGTAAACATAGCCGGCGCCCCCGGGACCTCCGGCGACGAAGATGAAGCCGGACCGCTCATCGAAAGAGAGGCCGACCGCGATGCGCCCTTCCTGCTGCGGCACGACAACGCGGCCAGCGCCCGTGCTCAGGTCCACCTCGTAGATCCCGCCGTGGCGGCGCGAGCCGGAGTAAAGCCGGCCGTCGGCCGTCGTGACGATGCCTTCGGGAAGCCAACCGGCGGGCAGGTTGATGACGGCGGGAAATCCCTGGGCAGCGGTGGGCGAAGGGCCGCCTTGGGATTCGAGAGCAAAGACGGCAATGGCGGCGGCGAGGACAAGGGCGAAGAATCGTGGCATTTGCGGGCACCTCGGCTTGTGGACTAAGAGGCGGGCCGGTGTTGGACGGTGGACGACCGTCCGGAGCTGCTTCGAGGGAAGATACGTCTTCCCCGCCTCAGTGGGACGCATGGAAATGCGCCCGGGCGAAGGACTGGGCTAGAATTTCGGCAAGATCAATCTCTCGGGAGCAAGGCATGAACGAGCTTCGGCCCGGAGACCCGGCGCCTGATTTCGAAACAGTGGACGAGCGCGGCCAGAGGGTGGCGCTCAAGGACCTGAGAGGCCGGAAGGTGGTGCTGTACTTCTACCCCAAAGACAATACTTCCGGGTGCACGGCTCAGGCCTGCTCCTTCCGCGATCGCTACCCCGAGATCGAAGAGAAGAACGCCGTCGTCCTCGGCGTCAGCCCGGACAGCGCGAAGTCCCACCAGGGCTTCAAGTCCAAGTTCTCTCTGCCGTTTCCCTTGCTGGTGGACGCAGACCACAAGATCGCGGAGGCGTACGGCGTCTGGCGCGAGAAGTCCATGTACGGGCGCAAGTACATGGGCATTCTGCGCAGCCATTTCGTCATCGACGAAGATGGCAAACTCTTGGACGTCCAATACAACGTCAAGCCGGCCGAAAGCGCCCCCAAAGCCCTGACGGCGCTGGCCTGAGACGAAAGGAGGTAAATGACGATGGCGCAGCTAACCGCCGGCGATCAGGCGCCCGATTTCGAGACCATTGACGAC
>DATMBD010000146.1:0-4754 GCA_035559355.1 Dehalococcoidia bacterium | reverse complement strand
CGCAAGACCGGCGCCGATAGCAGTACGGTGCTCTTCGAGATTACGGAATCGGCCTTGATGCAGGACGAAAAGGACACGCTCCGGAACCTGGACGAGCTCCGAGGCCTCGGCTTCAAGGTCGCCATAGACGACTTCGGCGTCGGCTACTCGTCGCTGAGCTATCTGCGGCGGTTCAAGGTGGACATTCTCAAGATCGACCAGTCGTTCGTGCAGGACGAGGACTGCGAGCGCACGCTGGCGATCGTTCGCTCGGTCGTCGAACTGGCGCACGCGCTCGGCATGTACACGACCGCGGAGGGGATAGAGACCGACGAGCAGCTGCAGCGCATGCGCGAGGCGGGCTGCGACTTTGCTCAGGGCTATTTCCTGTCACGGCCCGTGAGCGCTGCCGAGGTGACGGAGATCCTTTCCGCGGGCGAGGTCACGGCCCTGTTCGACGGCGGGCTTTCGGTCAAGCCGCGCTGGCTGCCGCCGCCGCTTCCCGAGGAAGAACGGCGCCGGACGCTGATCCCGGCGCGCTGGTCGCGCACGCACGGAGCGTAAAGCGCCGACTCCCGCTGCGCGCGAAGTCAAGCTGGGCGGCGAGGCATGCGGCGCGTCACCGGGCTCCGGCGGCTGCCGCCTTAGGCTACTCGGCTTCTTTGGCGGTACTGGACCGCTTCGGCAACATGGGCTGTCGTGAGCCTGGGCGACCCTTCCAGGTCAGCGATGGTGCGCGCGACTTTCAGGATGCGATGGAAGGCGCGGGCGGAAAGCGAGAGCTGGGTCGTGGCTAGTTTGAGGAACGAACGGGCGGATTCGTCCAGGTCCGCCTGGCAGAAATCGCGCACGTCCGCGGGGGACATTTCGGCGTTGCACTGCGCGGGCCGGCCTGCAAAGCGCTGGGTCTGCAGGTTGCGGGCGCGATCGACGCGTTCGCGGACCTGGGAGGACGACTCGGCCGGCGCGAGAGAGGCCAGCTTCTCGTAGTCGATGCGGGGCACCTCGACGAAGATGTCGATGCGGTCCAGCAGCGGCCCTGAGATGCGTCTCTGGTACCGTGAGACCGTCGACTCCGAGCAGACGCAGGGCTTTATCGGGTCGCCGTAGTTCCCGCACGGGCACGGATTCATGGCCGCCACGAGCATGAAGTTCGCCGGGAAGGTGACGGAGCCCTGGGCGCGGCTGATGGTGACGATATGGTCCTCCAGCGGCTGGCGCAGCACCTCCAGGGTCTGCTGGCCGAATTCCGGCAGCTCGTCCAGGAAGAGGACGCCACGGTGCGCGAGGCTGATTTCGCCAGGCCGCGGCTGGCGGCCGCCGCCGACCAGCCCCGCCTGCGAAACGGTGTGGTGGGGCGCCCGGAAAGGCCGCTGGGTTATGAGCGGCACCTCCCGCGGCAGCAGCCCGGCGACGCTGTAGATGCGCGTGACCATCAGCGCTTCCTCGGGTGTCATCGATGGAAGGATCGAGGGTAGCGCCCTCGCCAGCAGCGTCTTGCCGGCGCCCGCCGGGCCCACCATCAGCAGGTTATGGCCGCCTGCCGCCGCCACTTCCAACGCTCGCTTCACGTGCTCCTGCCCCCGCACGTCGGCGAAATCGGTGCCGTCGTAGGGAGCCGCTTCCGCGAGGGGCGGGCCGCTGCGCATGTACGGCTGGATCTGCTCTTGGCCGGCGAGGTGGCGCACCAACTGGGCGAAGGTTTCGACGGGATAGACGTCGACGCCGTCCACCAGCGCTGCCTCGGCAGCGTCGGCTGCGGGCACGTAAACCTCGCTGAGGCCGCGGTCGCGGGCCAGGCCCACCATCGGCAGGACGCCGTGGGTCGAGCGCAGACGGCCGTCCAGGGACAGCTCGCCGATGAATAGCGCCCGGGACACGTCCGCCACCACCTGCTCCGAAGCGATGACGACGCCCACGGCGATCGGCAGGTCGAAGCTGGGACCCTCCTTGCGGATGTCGGCAGGGGCGAGGCTGACGGTGATGCGGCGGTTGGGGAAGACGCAGCCTGAGTTGCGCACGGCGGAGCGCACGCGGTCCTGCGACTCCGTCACGGCAGCGTCCGGCAGGCCGACGATGTTGACCTTCGGCAGGCCGGGAAGGAGGTCGACCTCCACTTCTACGAGCTCGCCGTCCAGGCCGACGACGGCGCCGGAGAAGACTTTCGCAAGCATGTTCTACGCATTATAGACGCGCATCGCCATAAGGGAAGAGGCGCGAGCGAAGGAAGTTCGGCGGGACCGTTGCGATGGCCGCTTCCACGCAATCGACGGTTTGCACGGCTTGCGCGTTGCTTGAAGGCGTGGGCCTGGTCTTTGGCTGCGGGATTCCTCCCGCCCCCAGGTTTCCTTCGTGAAGGCGGTCGAAACCGCCCCTTCGGGGCTACCTAGGTATTCCCGGTCACGCGGCGGAGCAGCGCGCCGGCGTCCGCCGGAGGCTCGTCTCCAGCCCACACGACGTATTCGTCGGGCCGCACGAGGACGAGGCGCGCCTCGTAGGCACGGCGCTCGCCCTCGAAGCTATCGCGGACCACCTTCAGGGGCACGTTAGCGGCCCGAGCTGCCTCTTCGAACGGGCCGACGGCCGCGTCGTCGGCGCCGAAGGCGAGGAGCGTGAAACCGTCCCCAAGTTCCTCGAATACGTTGCGCCCCGATGACAGAGGCTTCGGCGCCAAGTGGTGGCCTGCCTGGGCGGCGAAGGTGTGCCTGCCGTGAATGCTGCACTTCGCGCCGGGTGGCCCCATCACCACGGAGGAGCCCTCGTAGTGCGGCTCGTACGACTGCGTCCTGAAGCCGCCGCCGGTAGCCGCCATCTCGTTCCAGGCCCGCTCGAACTCCTCGCGGTCGCGCTGCGGATTGTAGCGCTCCAGGAAGGCGCGGTCGCGCTCGATGCCGCCCGCGATCATTGCTTCTCCGGTTTCGACGAATATCGGCCGCCTCTCTTCGTCGTAGGACTGGAGCAACTTGTCTCCGCCCCAACCCTGAAGCCGAGCCGCCAGCTTCCAGCCAAGGTTTCGCGCGTCCTCCAGGCCCGTGTTGAGGCCGAAGCCGCCATAGGGCGGGTGCTGGTGGGCGGCGTCTCCGGCGATAAACGCCCGCCCTTTGCCGTACTGGCTGGCGACCATGATTCGCAGGTCCCAGAAGCCTACGTGATCGAATTCCGCGGCGAAGTCGAAGCCGGCCGCCTCTTTCAGCAGACCGTGGAAGTCGTAGTTGTCGGGCCGCGTGTCTCGCGGCACAGGCGCGTGAAAAAAGAAGCCTTCGCCAACGTCGATGCGCCCGAAGAATTGCCAGTAGCCGTTGAGCTCCGGCTTGAGCACGCGGTACGTCGTCGCCTCTGGGAAGCGCTTCAGCCCCTCGTGCAGCTCTCGAGAACGGAAGACGGCCAGGACCATGCGCTGATCGAAGTTGCGGCCCTCCCGGTCGATGCCCATGCTCTCCCGCACCAGCGAGCGGCCGCCGTCACAGCCCACGACGTAATCAGCCTCGAGGACGACGCGTCCTTCATCGGCGGCGACGTCGCGGTTGACCTGCTGCTCGGTGTCGGCCGACCAGCTGTAGAAGGGCGCGCCGTCCTCGCCGACCGGAGAAATCGTGACGCGAACGCCGCCCTCGTCTTGGTCGATGCGCTCCGCCAGCCAGCCGAACAGGGCGGTGGCGGCTGGGAGCTGCGCCAAGCGTTCGCGCAGCACGGCCTCGGTGCAGTATTGGGGCAGGCGCTCGTTGCGCTGGAAGTAGAAGTCGGCCACGGCCTGGCCTCGACCGCGTCCGCCCGCGAACGCGTACCAGTAGGGACTCATGAGGTTGCCGTAGGCAGTGACGCCGCCGATGGGGTAGCCGGGCGGCATCACTCGCGCCGCGCGCAGCTCCTGCACGCAGTTCCAGAAGTAGAAGTGTTCCAGGCTGCGGTTCGTGAGGTTTTGGCCCTTGGGGATGCGCTGCGGCGTGAGGTGGCGCTCCACCACCGCGCAGCGCACGCCTCGCTGCGCCAGCTCGATCGCCAGCCCGACGCCGACCGGCCCTCCGCCGACTATGACAACCTGGTATCGCCGTTCCATGCCGCTCCTCACGAGGCCCTGATTTGCCGCCTAGCCGCCGAGGGGCTTTTTCGTCTGGTCCAGCCAGAAGTAGATCCACTCCTCGGCGCGGCGCGTGCCCTGGAAATACATGAAGTTGCGCAGGGCAGGCCAAGCGAGCTCGAAGCCGGTGGCCCCGCTGACCGGGCGGATCAGATACATCTGCTCGCCCAGGTAGCGCTGCAAGTCCTTCATGATTTGCTTGCGCTTCTCCGTGTCCCGCTCGACGCGCGACTTCCTGATCTGATCATCAACGTAGGGGTCGCCGGAATGGTCACCCTTCCCCTGCGGATCGAAGCCGATGAAGTTGGGGCCAGACTTGGAGAAGAAGTTCTCGGCGAGCTTGTCAATGGGGTCGGACGAGCTCTGCGGCCGCAGCATCCAGGCGATGCCTTCGAACTCGCCCTGGACGTTTTGGTAGTTGGGGATGAGGTCGTTCTGGTACTGGACGACGTTGGTCACGGGCCTAAAGCCGGCGTCGGCCGCCATGCCCTCCATAATCTCGATTTGGCGGTCGTACTCCGGCCCGTAGTTGCCGCCGGCGCGGGTGGAGACGTATTCGACGCCGTTGGCGAAGCCTGCCGCCGCCACCAGCTTCTTTGCCTCTGCCACGTTGTGCTCGTAGTACTTGCCGTTGGGGCCAAAGTCTTTGTCGCGGGGGTCCATCCACCAGCCGGTGAACTCGTTCGCCGGGACGGCC
>DATMBD010000145.1:0-6919 GCA_035559355.1 Dehalococcoidia bacterium | reverse complement strand
TGCCTGGTCACGCCCTGCCCGCTCTGCCACCTCAACCTCGATGCCCAGCAGCCGGACGCCGTCAAGTACGCGACGGTCGATGGCCTCCAGGTGCCTATCCTCCACCTCCCCCAGCTCATTGGCCTTGCCCTGGGCATGGACCCGAAGGAGCTGAGGGTCGACCGCCACGTCGTCTCGACCAAGAAGGTGCTCTCGAAGCTCTAAAGGCGTTCGCGACAGCCGGCTCGGCCCGGCTGCCATCCCAACCAGTTTCACGCCAGGCCCCCCAAGGCAGGAGTGACCTGCGCTGCCGCATCGAAGGGTCTGAAGGGCGGAAGCTCCAATTTGACCCGGACGCCGGGGTTTGAAGGCAAGCTTCGGATAGCGGCGCTTTCCCAAAGGGCAGGAAGATCGTCCTACACTCGGAGGTGAAGACGATGACTGCCGAGACCCTTGATCAGGAGCGCATCCGCGAAGCCATCGCCACGCGCGACCGCCGCTTCGATGGCGCGTTCGTGTTCGCGGTGCGCACCACCGGCGTCTACTGCCGGCCCTCCTGCCCCGCGAAGCGTCCCAAGCCGCGCAATATCGTCGTCTACGCGTCCAATGCCGAGGCGCGGGACGCAGGTTATCGGCCTTGCCGTCGTTGCCGCCCGGATGACCCCGTGCGCCGGGACGAGGCGCTGGCGGCCCGGGCTCGCCGTCTTATCGATGAGGCGGAGGAAGAAAGCCCAACGCTCGCAGGGCTCGCCGCCAGTCTTGGGATGAGTTCGGGCCACCTGCAACGCGTGTTCAAGAGAGTTCTGGGCATGACGCCGCGAGAGTACGCGGCGGCAGCCCGCCTGCACCGCTTCAAGGCCGGGCTGCGCGAGGGCACGGACGTGACCTCGGCCCTCTACGAGGCGGGCTACGGCTCCAGCAGCCGCGTCTACGAGAACGCGAACCGATTGCTGGGCATGACACCGGGCGCTTACCGCCGCGGCGGCGCGGGCCTCTGCGTCCGCTACGGCATTTCAGACTCGCCCCTCGGCAAGCTGCTCGTCGCGGTCACCGATCGAGGCGTCTGCTTCGTTGCCATGGGGGACACGGAGGCGGAGGCTGTGGATGGCCTGCGGGGAGAGCTCCCGAGGGCGGAGCTTCAGCGTGCGGAAAGCGAAGTGGAAGGCGTCATCGACGCTTTTCTCGCCTATCTGAAGGGCGAGGAAAGGGAGCCGCGCGTCCCGCTCGATCTGCGCGGCTCGGAGTTCCAGCTCCTGGTCTGGAAAGCCCTGCGAGCCCTGCCTTACGGCGCCACTACCTCCTACAAGGCGCTGGCTGCGAGCATCGGCAGGCTGCAGGCGGCGCGGGCCGTGGCCCGGGCCTGCGCGACCAACCCCGTGCCGCTCGCCGTGCCTTGCCACCGCGTCCTCGCCAGCGATGGCGGCCTCGCCGGTTACCGCTGGCAGCCCGGCCGCAAGCGGGCGTTGCTGGCCCTGGAGGCCTCCGGCGGGGCAACCCCAGAAAATCCCTCGGCGACCGAGGTTTTAACAGACGCTTAGAACATAAGCCGAGGCTGTTTACGTAACCTAAAGGCGATCCGCCTAGCATCGAAGGCGTGCAGCTTCCGGTCCCCGCACGCTGGCCGCACTTCGCCTCTCTCTTCGCGGCCCGTACGTTTGCCATAAGCCTCCTCCTTCTCCTCCTCGGCGGCTTTCTTCTCAGGGAGGGGCTGATTCAGGTTCGCCGCGGCGCCGAGGCAATCGAGCATACGTACTCAGCGAGAGGCGTCCCCAAGCTCCCCGGAAACGACTTCCCGATGTTCTTCGCCGGGGCCTCTGCCGCTGCCTCCGGCGAGCGAGCGCGGCTGTACGACCCCGAGGTGGTCGTCAAGGGCATCCTTCACGCCCAGGGGTATGCTGCGGATGCCATCCCGCCCCAGCCCGATCCAGACGCACCGGAATACCAGTGGCTGCGCTACTACAATCCGCCCGCCTACCTGCTCGCCTTCTCGCCCCTGACCTTTCTGGACGTGCGGACAGCCTATCTCGTAGCCCTAGGCATCAACCTCGGGCTGCTGGCGGCGCTCGTGGCGGCAATCGGCCAGATTCTTCGCTGGCGCCAGCCGCATATCACCCTGCTGGTGCTCGCCCTGCCCGCCTTCGTGCCGGTGTACTTTGCCCTCCATCACGCCCAGCCCACGGTGCTCATCGCTCTGATCGTCAGCCTGGGTTACCTGGCCTTGAGGAGCGGGCGCCGTTACCTCGGCGGCGCGCTCCTGGCGCTCACCGGCGTCAAGCCGCACTGGCTTCTGACCGTAGCGGCAGGCCTCAAGGACCGTCGGGCGCTCATCGTCCTCGTCGCCGGCGCCGCGGCCTTCATCTGCCTGCCGTTCCTCTTCGTCGGTCCGGAGGCCGCGCTCGACTGGGTGCGCCTCATGCTCTCCCGCGGCAGCGGTGACGTGCAGCAAGAGGGCTACGGGAGCGCCCTCATGGGCTGGGCTGGATTCGTCCACGCGATCACGGGGCAGCCGCAGGCTTGGCTTTGGCTGCCGCCTTCCCTGCTAACGCTCGCCCTCTTTGCGGCCGTCTGGCTGCGACCCGCCGGCCCCGGCGTGACTCTGGCCGCCGCCATCCTCGCCGGCCTGCTCGCCGTTCCCCATTCGCTGCCTCAGGACTGGATGCTCGTCGTGCCCGTTGCCGCCATTCTCCTCAGCCTGCGCTGGACGCCGCTCGGCTTCGCGGGCATCTGCGCCGGCCTGCTCGGCATCCTGGCCGGGGCCAACGACTGGCTGGACGCGCAGCGCGCCGTGGACGAGCAAGGCAGCGCCGTCCTCTGGGTGACGCTGGCAGCCTTCGCTCTCCTCGCTTGGCTGGCGCTCCTGGTCTGGCTGACGCCCCTCCCAGACGAGCGCGACGCGGAGGCGCAAGCGCCAGGAGAAGCCGCCCGTCTCGTTGCTAGGAGCAGCTAATCGAGCTTTCCCTCAAGAGCTCGCGCCCGCTGGAGGAGCTGGGGAGCATCGATGCGGCGGCAGAATTCCTCCAGAGAAGGCGCCGGGCCCCGCCAGCGCGTCTCATCCACTGTCGACAGCGCTGGCGAGTGGGTACGCAAAGTGGCCAGGTCTTTGAAGAGGAGGGCCAGCTCGAAGCCCTCCGCTAACGCGCGGCAGAGCTTGTCGGCGCCGCGAGCCGGCAGGTCCCACGCCTCCGGCCGCAAAGGGATGTCTTCGATACGCCCGTAGCGAGCCAGGACGGACGCAGCGGACTTTTCGCCCCAGCCCGCCAGGCCGGGGTAGCCGTCCGATTTGTCGCCCACCAACGCCAGGTAGTCGGGTACGGCGGCCGGCGGCACGCCGAAGCGCTCCATGACGCCGGCTTCGTCCCGGACTCTACCGGTTCGCCGGTCAAGGAGCTGGACCACCCTCGCCCCGCTGACGCACTGGGCGAGGTCCTTGTCCGGCGAGCAGATGTAGACGCGGTCGACCGCCCGCTGTTGCCGAGCGAAGGCGGCGACTGCCGCCAAGGCGTCGTCCGCCTCCAGCTCAACCATCGGCCAACAGGCGACGCCGAGGGCGAAGAGGCCTTCCTCGAATAGCGGAAACTGGGCAAGCAGCGGCTCGTCCACGCCCTGGCTCGTCTTGTAACCCGGCCACAGCTCGTTGCGGAACGATTCGATGACGTGGTCGGTGGCGACGCCGAGGTGCGTAACGCCCGACTCCAGCATCCCCAGGATGAAGCCGAGGGCGCCGCGGGTGGCGGCTACCTCCTCTCCGTCCTTGGTGACGTGAGACGGCAGGGCGAAGTAGTGACGAAACAGCTCGTACGTGCCATCAACGAGGTAGAGTTCCATGCCTTTTCCTAGCCTGACGTTGGGGAATTGCAGCCATTTCCCCAGCCGGGGAATCGCCGCCGCGCGCCCCATTGGCAAAGCTTAGGACATTCCACCCCTATGCTCCGCCAGAATGATGCCGACTCTAATTGAGAAGGAACTTGGTGGGGCATCCAGAGCTTGATAATCGCGTCCAATCCGCCTGACCGGCGCAACTGCTTGCGCGGGCGCCGCAGGGCGACGCGTTCACGCCAACTGGATCGAGGCCAGAGCCTCGTCGAGTTCGCGCTCGTCTTCCCGATTTTCATCATCCTCATCCTCGGGATCATCGACTTCGGCATGGGCCTGAAGTCCTGGATCGACATCACGAACTCGGCCCGCGAGGCGGCACGCTGGGCCGCGGTCAATTGCGGCGGGGGTAGCCATACGGACTCGGAAGTCGTCCAGAAGGCTGTCGACAAGGCCGGCGGCCTCGGCGTCAACACCAGCCGCTTCAGCGCCAGCGTCGACACGGACGATGGCGTCAGCTGCAGCGGCGACGGTAACTCAGGACAGTCGATCGTCGTCAGGGTTCATTACGACTACGACCTGATCACGCCGCTCGGCGGTCTCATGAGCGCGTTCCTCGGCGGGACGGTGCCGGACAGCTTCAGCCTGAACTCGTCGGCGGACATGAGGATTGAATGAGATGAAGGCGCCTCGCATCTTTCCCGCCCTGGAAGCGCTCCGGCGCGAGGAACGCGGCCAGATCGTCCTGGTCGCAGCCGCTGCCCTGGTCGTGGTCATCGGGTTTACGGCGCTGGCCATTGACCTCGGCTTCGTGACCTACGCTCGCAGGGAAGCCCAGAACGACGCCGACGCCATGGCCCTCGCTGCCGCCCGCGAGCTGCCGGACCAGGCACAGGCGCAGGACATCGCTTACCTGTGGGCGGAAAAGAACGACGTTCCCACCGCAGAGGTAACGGGCGTATCTTTCGGCGTCACCTGCTCCGGTCGCGCGGTGGAAAACGCGGTCACGGTCCGGCTGCGGCGGACGCAGACCACCTTCTTCGCCGGCGTGTTCGGCGTGGGCAGCCGGGACGTCAACGTCTGCGCCACGGCGCGGGTCGGCATCGCAGAAGCGGGCGACGAGCTCATGCCTTTCGGCTTCTTCGAGGAGGACCCGTTCGGCACCGCGGACGACCCCAACAACCCTGACGTCTGTCACATGAAGGAAGCAGGCGGCGCTGCGAACCCGGCTCTCTGGGGCCAGCCCTGCCTGATCAAGATCGCGAAGGAAGGCGCCAACCAGTGGACGGGCGGCAATGCTGGACCCGTGCGCATGGACGAAGGCGAACCCAGCGGCGCCGACAATTATGACGGCGACTGCAACGTCGACGGCTCCGGCGCCAGCTTCTACGAAGACAACATCAAACACGGCAGCGAGTGCTACTACGCCAAGAACGACGAACTGCGGCCCAAGCCCGGCAACATGCCGGGGCCAACGTGCAGCGCCTTCAACGACAAGATCGGCACGAACACCGACGCGCTCTCCGACGTTTTCGGCGGTCTCGAAAACGGCGTCTACACCGTCGTGAACAAGTCCAGCCCTCGGTTCGCGCTCTTGCCGATCACCACTGTCTCCAGCAACGGCTCGTTCACGACCATAACGATCAAGGGCTTCATCACCGTCTACGTCAAGGAATGGTGCGGCAACCTCTCCAGCCCCACGGGCGATTCCGACTGTGATTCCAACAGCAACGGCGGCGGTACGGGCAAAGGCAAGGGCAATGGCAATGGCGGCGGCAACGGAGGCAACAGCGCCCAAAAGGCTTGCGTCGTCGTCATCCCGGTACGCAGCACGATTTACGAGGCCGGGGTGCCAATCGCCGGCGGCAGCCTCAACGATTCGTCGACCGCCCTCCGCACTATCAAGCTGATCGAATAGAGGCGGCACGGGCCAAGAGGTCCCGAAAAATAGACTCCTCTTCCCGTCGCGGATGGCTACAGATCGCGCCGTGGCGGTCGAACCTAATTGGTGAACGAACCTGTTGGCGGGGAACCTAGCCCCGCGCCACCGCAGCGCCGGCCAGGCTGAGCCGGACATTGGAAGCCTAGTCATGAATGACGAGATGCGGAAACTCCCTGTCCCCCATCCTTTTGGGAGGTCGCGGCGCCAGCGCGGCCAGAGCCTTGTCGAGTTCGCCCTGGTCTTCCCGATCTTCATCGTGCTCGTGATGGGAATCATCGACTTCGGCATGGCGCTCAAGTCCTGGATCGACATCACCAACGCCGCCCGCGAGGCGGCCCGCTGGGGCGCCATCTACTGCAACACCGGCTACGGCAACCCCGTGAAGTACCCCACGGACGCCGACGTGGAGCAGAAGGCCCGCGACAAGGCGGACGCCATGGGAGTAAATCTCTCGCGATTCACCGCGACCGTGGACACCACCGCTGGGGCCAGCTGCAGCGACAGGCCCAACTCGACTGAGCCGCTGGTCGTCCGTGTTTCGTACGACTACGAGCTGATCACGCCCCTTGGAGGCTTCCTGGACGCGTTCTTCGGCGGCGTCATCTCTTCCAGCTTCAAGCTCAAATCCGCAGCCGATATGAGGATCGAATGAGCAGGCAACTTCTTCGGTTCGCAAGCATTCTCAAGTCCGCCCATCGCGGCGAGCGCGGCCAGCTCATCACGATGGCCGCCGGCGCCATCGTGGTCGTCATCGGCTTTACGGCCCTCGCTGTCGACATCGGCTTTCTCACGTACTCGAGGCGCGAGGCCCAAAACGACGCCGATGCCATGGCGCTTGCTGCCGTGCGCGAACTGACCCCCAACGGGAGCAGCACCGAAGCCCAGCGCCGCGAAGCCGCGGAAGATGTCGCCCGCGATTGGGCTGAGAAGAACGACGTCTCCGAAGCCGAAATCCAGGACATCACCTTCAACACCAGCTGTTCCAACCCCCTGCCGCCCGGAGCCAGGACAGTGACGGTGCGCCTGCGCCGCACGCGCAGCACATTCTTCGCCCGCATCCTTGGAATCGATAGCGGTGCCGTCAACGTCTGCGCCACGGCTCGCGTCGGGCAGGCGCAGGGAGGGCCGGGCCTGATGCCCTTCGGCGTCCTCTATGAGGACCCCAAAGTGCCCAGCCCACCGGAC
>DATMBD010000144.1:0-3427 GCA_035559355.1 Dehalococcoidia bacterium | reverse complement strand
GACTTGCGTTCGCGGCATCCTTGCCGCGAGCTGGCGCGCCTGCGCGGCTCCATGCTCACCTGCGGCCCGTCAACTTTCAGCCGCCCACCGTCCCAGTAGGGCATCCTGGCCCCCGGCGTTAGGCTCAGCCCAGCCCCTCAGGCCTGGACGACTCGCACCGGAGCACCCTGGAGAAAGCCGAGGATGTCTTCCACGGCGTCACCGTAAAACCGCTCGTAGGTCTCGAGGGTGACGTAGCCGAGGTGAGGCGTGATCAGCGTGTTGGGCAGGCTCAAGAAGGGGTGGTCCTTCGGCAGCGGCTCCTCATCGAAGACGTCCAGGCCCGCTCCAGCGATCCGCTTCTCGCGCAGGGCAGCGATCAGCGCGGCCTCATCCACGATGGGGCCGCGAGAGGTGTTCACGAGAAAAGCGGTGGGCTTCATCAGAGAAAGCTCCCGTTGGCCAACGAGACCGCGAGTGCGCTCGCTGAGGACCAGGTGCACAGTGACGACGTCCGCCGTGGCGAAGAGCTCCTCCTTGGAGACGTGGCGCGCGCCGACCTCCGCAGCCCGCTCCGGCGTCAGGTTCTGGCTCCAGGCGATCACCTCCATGCCGAAGGCCAAGCCCACCTTTGCCACCTGGGAGCCGAGATTCCCCAAACCGACGACGCCCAGCGTCTTCCCGGCCAGCGTCAGCCCGACGGTCGTTTGCCACCTCCCCTCGCGCGTGGCCCGATCCTCCTCTGCGATGTGGCGCATCAGACCGATGATCAGCCCCCAAGTGAGCTCAGCGGTCGGCGTCGGCAGGCCGCGAGTGCCGCAGACAACGATGCCGAGCTCGCGAGCAGCGTCCATGTCGAAAGAGGCGTTGCGCATGCCGGTGGTGACGAGGAGCTTGAGGTTGGGCAGGCGGCTCAGGAGGCTGCGGGGGAAGGGCGTGCGCTCGCGCATGGCGACGATGACGTCGAACGGCCGCAGGCGTTGGACGAGCGCGTCCTCGTCCCTCAGATGGTCCCGAAAGGACTCAACCTCCGCATCGGCGGGCAGCCGCTCCCAGCCTCCCACCGAAAGGGCGACACCCTGATAATCGTCGAGCACGGCGATTCTGACCAAGACCACCTCCCAAATCGCAACGAAGGCCGCGGGAGTCTCCGCCCCGCCAAGCACTTCATTATGACTGTGGCGTTCCAGCAGCGACCAGGGATGAGGAGCGGGGGTGAGGCAGGCTAACGCCGCCGGCCTCCATATTCGACAACCCGAATTCGAGTCGTGGGGGATTATCCTAACATCGCCTCGAATGAACAATACTTGACTGCATCCCGCCTCGTTTCGCGCCTAGAAAGGAAGAAAGTGATCTACGAGCTGCGAATCTACGACGCGATGCCCGGGAAGCTCCCGGCCCTCAACGACCGCTTCGAAAAAATCACGCTCGGCTTTTTCGAGAAGCATGGCATAAAGTCCATCGGCTACTGGACGGACGTGATCGGGATCAGCGGTCGGCTCACGTACATGGTCGCTTTCGAGGACCTGGCCCACCGCGAGCGCGCCTGGGCGTCCTTCGCGGCCGATCCGGAGCGCCAGAAGGCGTTCGCGGAGACGGAGCGGGACGGGCCTCTCGTTGCCCGAATCGAAAACAAGATCATGCGGCCGACGCCTTATTCGCCGCTCCAGTAGCGTCGGCGAGAGGCGAGGCCAAATACTGAGGACCGTTCCGGCTCGACCCATTCGTCTGGAAAGAAGCAGCCTTCGGCGGGCGGCGTTCGCCTTCTGCGTCGCCGCCATCTGCCTCGGAATCGCTTGCGGAGCTGAGACGGACAGGCCGCCCCAGGGCGTAGTCCCGTCCCGCCCCACGGAGCCAGGGCTCCTGGTGGCTTTCCTCGGCGACCAGGGGATCGGCGAAGACGCGCGCCGGGTTCTGCGGCTGGTCAAAGACGAAGGCGCCGACATGCTCCTCTTGCTGGGCGACTTCGACTACGAAGACGATCCGGTTGCCTGGAACGCCATGCTGGATGAAGTCCTCGGCCCCGACTTCCCCGTGTTCGCGGTCGTCGGGAACCACGATGTCGCCCGCTGGGACGCCTACCAGCACCTGCTGGAGGAGCGTCTGCGTCGCATCGAGGGAGCGCGCTGCGCAGGCGAGTACGGCCTGAACGCCGCATGCGAATATCGCGGCCTCTTCTTCATCCTTTCGGGTGCGGGCACGCTGGGTGCCGGCCACACGGACTTCATCGAAAGGAGCCTGGCTTCCTCAGACTCGATCTGGCGGATCTGCGCCTGGCACAAGAATCGTTCGGCCATGCAGGTCGGCGGCAAGCCGGACGACGTCTCCTGGCAGGTGTACGAGGCCTGCCGCCGGGGCGGGGCGATCATCGCCACGGCCCACGAGCACTCGTATCAGCGTACGCGGACCCTGAACGGCCTGAGGCGGCGCAGCATCGACCCCGCCTGGCCGGAAGCCGATGCTCTCCGCGTCGGCAGCGGCTCTACTTTCGTCTTCGTGTCGGGCCTGGGCGGCCGCAGCATTCGGGGGCAGGCGCGCTGCCATCCCAGCCGGCCGCCCTACGGCTGCGGCTTCGAGTGGGCGGCCATCTACACAGCCACGCAGGGCGCAACTTACGGCGCGCTCTTTTTGGAATTCGGCGTCCAGGGCGACCCCCGGGCCGCGCGCGGCTACTTCAGGAACGTCCGCGGTGAGACGGTCGACGCCTTCTCTGTGCGGGCAGAGCCTCCCTAGTAGCCGCGGCCGCCTCACCGCTCACGCGCCAGCGTAGAATGACTTCCGCATGCAAGACGGCGCCTTCTCTCCCGAAGAAGCCCTTCGCCACCTCCGAAGCGTCGACCCTACGCTGGGCGCGCTGATCGAGCGCGTGGGCCCTTACAACCCACCGCGACGTCCTGAGCCATACACAGCTCTCATGCGGGCCATCCTCTTTCAGCAATTGGCGGGGGCGGCGGCGAACGCGATTCAGAAACGCTTCTACGCGCTCTACTCTGAAGACGGGCGGCCGCCCACCCCGCGCGAGGTCCTGGAGACCACGGACGACCAGTTTCGCAGCGCCGGCGTCTCACGCCAGAAGGCGGCCTACCTCCGCGACCTTGCCGCCCACGTCGTGGACGGGCGTTTGGACCTCGCGGCGCTGCCCGCTATGAGCGACGAGGAGGTCATACGGCGCGTCACGGCGGTAAAAGGCCTGGGCGAGTGGTCTGCGCACATGTTCCTCATGTTCCACCTCGGCCGGCCCGACGTGCTGCCCGTGGGCGACCTCGGCGTGCGCAACGGCATGCGCCTCACGTACAAGCTGCCGGAGCTGCCAACGCCGGCGCGGGCGAGGGAGATCGGCGCGCCCTGGGCTCCATACCGCTCCGTGGGCTCCTGGTACATGTGGCGGGCTGCAGAAGCCGCCATTACCCAGCCAGACATTTAGCTTCGGCGGCTGGGAAGTCATCCT
>DATMBD010000143.1:0-11819 GCA_035559355.1 Dehalococcoidia bacterium | reverse complement strand
GGCGGCGGACCACGGACGGCGAGTTCGTCGAGAGGTCAAACCATGTCGATCCCGCTCGCAGGCCGTGGACCAGCCCTTCGTCGCCGAGGCCGACCGCCTCAACGTCCGGCGGCTCAGGCAGCGACGTGAAGACGACGTCCGAGACCGCGCCAACCTCGCGCGGCGAGGCTGCCCATTCGCAGCCGGCTTCGATATGGCGCGCCGCTGCCTCTTCACGGATATCGTGCACCACCATGTCGTAGCCTGCCTTGCGCAGGTTCAGGGCCATGCTGCCGCCCATGGTGCCGAGACCGATAAAACCGACCTTCATATCAACCTCCAATTCAGGAAACGCGGCCGGAGTCCCGGCCCAACCCGTGCGGCTTCAGAACAACTGGTCGCTGGCGCCTCCGAACCTGCAGCAGGGCTTGCAGGAAACACCGCCGCGGCCCGAAAGCCGAGGCCTAGGCAGTAGCTGCCCGGATTCTGACGCTGATTTCTTCATGCTAGGACGGCCGCTTGCGACTCTTCGACGCGCCGTCATGCGATTCCCCTGCCCTCGAAGACCTCCTTCGCGACCCGGGCGGCGTTCACGCCCGTCGGCCAGCCGCCGTAAAACGTCACGTGCGTGATCAGCTCCCGCAGCTCGTCTGGGGTGACGCCGTTGTCCAGCGCCCGCGCCATGTGGCCGCGCAGCTCTTCCGTGCGATACATGGCGGTAAGCACGGCGACGGTAATCAGGCTCCGGTCCCGCTTCGAGAGCTGGGGGCGTTCCCAGATATCGCCGAAGAGGACCGTGTCGCGAAGCTCACCGAGCTTGGGCACGACATCGTAAGCGTCCGAACGTCCTGTAGTCATGGCTGCTCCTCTAGATTCGAAGGGACGGGTCGTGGCGCTTATAGTAGGCGCCGATCAGGGCAGGCGCCAGAGTCATCGCGCCGAGGTCGGAAACCGGAAACGCGAACCGGAATGCCGCGCGGCCTAGGGCTGCGCGCCGCCGGCGGTTTCGAGGCCACCAAGGTAGGGCCGCAGCGCGGCCGGTATGCGAATGGAGCCGTCCTCCTGCTGGTGGACTTCCAGGAGCGGGATGAGAAGCCGCGGCGTGGCGACAGCCGTGTTGTTGAGCGTATAGGCGTGGCGGAGCCTGCCGTCCGCGCCCCGGTAGCGGAGGTCGGCGCGGCGCGCCTGCCAGTCGTACAGCTCGGAGACGGAGTGGGTCTCTCGGTAGCGTTCCTGGCTCGGTATCCAGCACTCGATATCCCACATGCGCACCTTGCCCGCCCCCATCTCGCCGGTGCAGGTCCGCACCACCCGGTACGGCAGCTCCAACGCCTGTACGAGCGTCTCGGCGTTGTCCAGAAGGCGTTCGAACCAGCGCCGCGATTCGTCACGGTCGGCGGCGCACATGACGTACTGTTCGACCTTGAAGAATTGGTGGACGCGAAAGAGGCCGCGAACGTCGCGGCCGGCGGCCCCGGCTTCGCGGCGAAAGCAGAGCGAGAACCCGGCGTAAAGGCGCGGCAGGTCTGCTTCTCGCAGTATCTCGCCGCTGTGAAGGTAGTTGAGGCTGACCTCGGACGTGCCGGAGAGGTAGAGGTCGTCTTTTTCCAGGTAGTAGACGTCATCGACGCCGCTGGGGAAGTGGCCGGTGCCGATGAGCGCCTCCTCCTTGACCAAGGACGGCACCTCGATGACCGTGAAGCCGCGGCTCGTGAGCAGGTCCATGGCCAGGCGCCAGATCGCCATCTCGATCTCGACGAGGCGGCCCTTCAGCGTGTACGTCCGCGGCCCGGCGAGCTTGCCGGAGCGGGTCAGGTCTGCCCAGCCGTTCATCTCCACGATTTGGACGTGATCGCGGGCCTGGAATGAGAAGCCGGCCGGCTGGCCCCATGTATGGTGGACGACGTTGGCGTCCTCGTCCTCCCCCACCGGCTCCTCGTCAGACGGGATATTCGGCACTCGGAGCATCAGGCCGCGGTAGCGAGCCTCCTTGTCGCGGAGGATGGGCTCGAGCTCCTTCAGCTGCTCGCCGATGGCGCGGCTCTGTTCGATGTACCTCTGCCGCTCCTCCTTCGGAGCCGAACCTGTGGCCTTCGAGAGCCGGTTTCGCTCCGCGCGCAGCGCCTCCACCTCCTGGAGGGTCGCCTTCATGTCTTCGTAGGCGCGGAGGAGGTCGTCCAGGTCGAGGTCGACGCCCTTCGCCCGGATCGCCCCGCGGACAACGTCCGGGTTCGCGGTGATGAAGTCGATGTCGAGCATGCGGTCTTCAGAGGGAGCTTAGCGCCGGGAGGCGCCTGAGGGAACAGACGGAACCAACCGGCTCGCGCCTGCTATCCTTCGCGACCCGTCGTTTCTGTCCCCGCGCCGGCCGCGGCCGTGACCAGCCTGATCGCCTCCATCCCCAGGGCTCGAACGTCCGGAGGGAAGGGCACGCTGCGTCCGTTGACCGGCGCCTCCCCCGCCTCCAGCTGCTCAAGCGTGAACCAGAAGACGGGATTGTCCGGATCGTGGGAGACGCCCGGGTAGCCGCTAACGACGCGGAGGAAGTAGACCATGTCGACGTGGCCGTGGTCCGGCTCCGGCCAGCAGTCCAGGACGGCCACGGGGGGCTCGATCTGGCGGGGACCTCCCTCGTAGCTGGGGCGGCGCGCCAACGGCACGATCTCCGCCTCCAGGGCGAACTCCTCCCGGACTTCGCGCAGGGTGGCCTGCACCGGGTCCTCCCCTTCCTCGATGTGGCCTCCGGCCGGCAGCCAGGCTCCGATTTTTCGATGCCAGTGCAAGGCGACCTTGCCCTCGTGCACGACGAAGCCGGAGACGGTGATGTGGCGCTCCACCAGTCGATTGTATGCGGGTCGAGGCAGCGCCGGTGACCGAACCCCGACGCTGCCCTCATTCCTCCTCCACTAGCGAGAAGTCGAAGTCCAGCAGTGACGACAGGACCAGGTCCGCCTCCGGCAGGGGCGGGAAGGCCGTGCTCGCCGCGCGCACCTGGACGGCGAGCATCCCCGCCGCCTTCGCCGACGCGAGGCCGGTGGGCGTGTCCTCGAAAGCGATGCAGCACGACGCTGGCAGGCCCAGCCGTTCGGCGGCGAGGAGATAGACGTCCGGGGCGGGCTTCGGGCGGGCTGCCTCGCGGGCCGAGACGGCGGCATCGAAAGCGCCTAGCAGGCCGATGCCGCCGAGAAGGGCCTCTATCCACTCCGGGAGCGATGATGACGCGACGGCGATGGGCACGCCGCGTTGCCTGAGCCCAGCTATCGTCTCGCGCACGCCGGGAAGGGGTTCGCGGACCTCCGCCAGCCGCCGCCGCAGCTCCAGGTCGTAGGCGTTCATGAGGGCTTGCGGCGGCTGATTCAGCTGTAGCTCGCGCGCGAGATACGCCCACGTGTCCTCGATGCTGTGGCCCATAACGGCCCGCTGCTGCGCCTCCGTGATCCGCTTCCCGAGCCCGGCGAGCACGGCGTTCGCGGCCTCGTAGTAGACGGGCTCGCTGTCGGCCAGGACGCCGTCCATATCGAAGACGACAGCCCGATATCGCGCTTCGGCCCTCTGGCTCACTCCCGCTTCCGCAGCGCCGGGAAAAGGATCACCTCCCGGATCGACCGGTGGCCCGTGAGGATCATCGCCAGCCGGTCGATGCCGAGGCCGAGGCCACCGGTGGGCGGCATGCCGTGCTCGATCGCCGTCAAGAAGTCCTCATCGAGGGTCTCGACCTCCTCGATGCCGGCCGCGACCTGACGCTGCTGCGCTTCGAAGCGCTCCCGCTGGTCGACCGGGTCGTTCAGCTCCGAATAGGCGTTGCCGATCTCGAACCCGGCGATGAAGACCTCGAACCGTTCCACGATCCCGGGCTCGCCGGGCTTGCTCTTGGCCAGGGGTGAGATCTCCTTCGGGTAGTCGAGCAGGAAGGTCGGCTGGATAAGCTTCGGTTCCACGTACTCTTCGCGCGCCTTGTCGATGAGCTTGCCCAGCGACCAGCCGGGGTCGAGGTCCGTGAAGCCGCGGCGCCGAAGCTCCTCGTACAGCGTTTCGCGGGTTCGGAACTCGAGAAAGTCGATGCCCGCGTGCTCGATCAACGCCTCCCGCACAGTTACGCGACGCCACGGCGGCGCCAGGTCGATGACGTGGTCTTCGAACTGGACCTGCGTCTTCCCTAGGACCTCCATGGCCACGCTGGAGACCATCTCTTCCACCATGCGAGCGACGTCGTTGTAGTCGGCGTAGGCCTCGTAGGACTCCAGCATCGTGAACTCTGGGTTGTATTTCCAGGAAACGCCTTCGTTCCGGAAGATGCGGCCGATCTCGTAGACCTTCTCGTACCCGCCGACGAGGAGGCGCTTGAGGTAGAGCTCAAGGGAGATGCGCAGGTAGAAGTCCTGGTCAAGCGCGCGATGGTGGGTGACAAAGGGCGTGGCGGCGGCGCCGCCCGCCTCCGGCTGCAGCACCGGCGTCTCGACCTCCATGAAGCCGCGCCCGTCCAGATAGCGCCGCACCGCCGACACGATGCGGCTGCGCGTCTTGAACAGCTGCCTCACTTCCTCGTTGGCCATGAGGTCGCGGTAGCGCTGCCGATACCGCTGTTCCACGTCCGTGAGGCCGTGCCATTTTTCCGGCGGCGCCTGTAGCGCCTTGGCGAGCACGGTCAGCGAGTCCGCTTCTACGGTGATCTCGCCCGCCTTCGTGCGGAAGAGGCGGCCGCTCACGCCCAGGAAGTCGCCGAGGTCGAGATCGTCCTTGAGCGTCTCGAAGTCGGTGGCGCTGACGCGGTCGCTACGGACAAAGACCTGGAGGCGTCCCTCGCCATCGACGAGGTCGAGGAAGGCGGCGCGGCCCATCTTGCGCAGGGCGGCTATCCGCCCAGCGATGGTGACGAACGGCGCCTCCCCCGCGGGCGAAGCCTCCCAAGCCTCGAAGTCCGCCGCCGCCTGCACCGAGGTGTGGCTGCGCTTGTATCGGGCGGGATACGGGTCGATGCCGCGGCGGCGCAGCCGCTCCAGCTTCGCCAGCCGTTCTCGAAAGAGCTCTTCTTCCCGGCTCGACATTGTGGACAGGATAACGAGCAGCCCGATCCGAGTCGAGCAAGCCTGGATGGCTGCCAGAAGAGCGCCCGCCGGATCTCCCGCGTGCTAGATCGAGATTCAGCCTACAGCGGTGACTGTGAGCCTGAGGAGGCCCTTCGGGACCTGGATCTGAACCTCGTCGCCGACGCGCTTGCCGAGGAGAGCGCGGCCCACGGGCGACTCGTTGCTGATCAAGCCTTCGGCCGGCCGCGCCTCAGCCGCGCCCACGATCGTGTATTCGCGCGTTTTGCCGTCCTGCTCGACGACCGTGACTTTCGAGCCGAGTTGCACGCGCGTGGCGTGGTGGGCGGCCTCCTCGTCGATCACGGTAGCGTTCTGGAGGAGGTGCTCCAGGGTCATGATCCGCCCTTCCACGAACGCCTGCTCGTTCTTCGCCTCCTCGTACTCGGCGTTGTTCTGGGCGCTCGCAAGCTCTTTGGCCTGGTGAATGCGCTCCGCGACCTCGGGGCGCCGCACGTTGCGCAGATACTCGAGCTCCTTTTCCAGACGCTCGATGCCTTCCTTGGTCATGGGCACAGCCTTTTCGGCCATTTCCTACCCCCAATTTCGAGCCGGGTTGCGGACCCGAACGGCTTAGATAAAGAGAGACTGAGGCACAGTTCGCCTCAGTCACTTTCGAGGTTAACGCTCCGGATCATATATGCGGCCGGTCTCGCCTGTAAAGTCAGGCGGGAAACGTTGCAATGGCATCGTAACGTGCGCCCTCCGGTCCCAGCCGGCTGCGCATAAGCGATACGCGGCGCACGAGCCAAGGCGGGGCCGCAGCCGGGGCGGCGACCCGGGCCGCTTCCGCCACGGCTCTGCGCGTTGCCTCCGGAACATCCTCGGGCAACCTGGCGAGGGTGAGATGGGGATGGAACGACCGCTTCTCCCGCGGCCAACCCGCCGCCGCCATCGAGGTCTCGACCCGCTCCGCCAGCTCCCGCAGCCGCCGCGTGTCCCCTTCGACGCCGGCGATTAGCACCCGCGGCGCCCGCCCGTCCGCGAACGAGCCGACGTTTGCGAGGGAAAGACGCAAGTCGGGCGGCGAGGCCACGGCCTGGGCAAGGGCCCGTTTCGCCGCCTCCAGCCGGTCGGCCGGCGTCTCCCCCAGGAACTTGAGCGTGAGGTGGATGCCTTCCGGCCTCGTCCAGCGAACCCTGATCCCTTCGCCGAACCGCTTCTCGAGCGCGGCCTTCATCTCCGCCTGCAGGCGCGCGAGCGCCTGCTTCTGCTCGTCCGGCAGCTCGATGGCCACGAACAGGCGCATGGAGGGCTCGTTTTTGTTCATCGCAGCTTCAGGAAGGCCGTCGCGCTGTCGCCGAGAACGAGACGCTTGGCCTCGGGCGCCAAGCCAGACTCTTCCAGCCGGCGCAGGCTTCGCTTCTGGGAGAGGAGGGGGTAGTCGCTGCCGAAGAGCACGGCCTCCGGGCCCACCAGTCGCGTCACCTCCGCGTAAACGGTCGCGTCGTAGAGCAGGCTGGACGCCGCCGTATCGACGCGCAGGCCGGCGGAGAATAAGGCCTTCACCTCGGGCATACGGGCGTAAAAGGGCAGTCCGCCCGCCCAGTGGGCGCCGATGACCCTCACCGCCGGGTGCCTGCTCGCGAAATCATAAAAGTCCCCGAGTCCGAACCCCTGCTTGCCGCTGTAGGCGTGCCCCACCGGCTCCGAAACGTGGAACAGCAAAGCAACGTCCAGATCCGCCGCCAACGCGGCGAGGCGGTCTCCCTGGCAGACGGCGTCTCCCGGTTCGGCGGGCAGCGCTGGGTCGAATCCCAGGTTCTCGGGCCGCAATTCCCCGAAGCCGCGCGCGCCCGCGGCGGCGCAACGCCGGGCTTCCTCCTCGATGAGCCGGAAGTCCGCGGCCCCCGAAGCGTGAGCTGCGCCTAGCGGCAGGGAGGGGAAGGCGATCAGACGGCCGTCGCTCCTCTCCGCCGCCTCCAGCAAGTAATCGTTGTGCAGGCGGCACGTGACCGGGTCCTTCCAGGCAAACCCAAGCGCCACGGAGACGTCGATGCCCGCCTCGTCCATGCTGCGCAGGAGATCGTCCGCGCTCGCGAGCTTCGCCTCTGGGTTGCCGTAAAGCTCCGCAAAGGTGGCGTCGGAGCGGACGTAGAGGTCGCGCTCGGAGATGACCTTGGGCGGAAAGACGTGTGTGTGGACGTCGACGATCACGTCCTAACGGTAACAAGAAGCGGACGGCCGTGACCAAGCGGGCAAGGGGCTGGGCCGCGAAATTGTTGAGCGAACAGGTCAACTTCGGCAATGATGGGCGCGGAGGCGCGTTTGCCAGACTGGCTCATCTGGCCCCTTCTCGTCCTGCTCGGCGCAGTAATTGGCGCCTTCGGCACGATCATCGGGGCCGGCGGTGGCTTCGTCCTCGTACCGGTGCTCCTCCTCCTTTATCCGGATGACCAGCCGGAGCTCATCGCCAGCATTTCGCTGGCGGTGGTGTTCTTCAACGCCCTCTCCGGCACGGTGGCCTATGCCCGTCAGCGCCGCATCGATTACCTTGCCGGGAACGCCTTCGCCCTGGCGACGCTGCCCGGGGCTGTCGCCGGCGCCTTTGCGGTGCGATTCTTCGCCCGCGGCTCCTTCGATGGCGTGTTTGCGCTCGTGCTCGCCCTGGCCTCCGCTACGCTGCTGGTGCGGCTGCCCCTGCCCATCGTGCAACGACGACACCGCAAAGGTGAGGTCACGCGCCAGATCACTGACGCCGCTGGCGATACGTACGCTTACTCTTACAACCTGATCCAAGGGTTGGCGGTGAGTTTGGCGGTGGGGTTCATGTCCAGCCTGCTGGGAATCGGGGGAGGGATCATCCACGTGCCGGCGATGATCCTGCTGCTGCGCTTCCCCGCCCACTTGGCCACGGCTACTTCCCACTACGTGCTAATGTGGAGCGCCCTCGCCGGCACCGTCGTCCACCTGGCGGCCGGCCACTTGGACGGCGGCTACGGACGCGTGGCTGCGCTTTCGGTCGGCGTCCTCGCCGGCGCCCAGATCGGCGCTAGGCTCTCGCAGCGATTGAGGACCGAGGTCTTGCGCAGGCTCCTCTCGCTGGCCCTCATCGCCGTGGCGGCGCGGCTCATGCTCAAGGCTTTGGGCGTCTGACTACTGCAGCGAGCGCGCCACTTGAAGGACGGTCCGGCGCTGGAGCGGCGGGCCGTAAGCCTGCACTTCGTAGAAGAGGCCGTCCCGCTCCCAGAACAAGTGATAGAGCGCATCGCCGGTGCCGTCGTTGACCTCGATGAGCGTGGCGCGAACGTTGGGAAAGAGGTCGATCAGCGAACGCGAAGCGCCGGCCGGGTCCTCCGGTATGACGGGCGCGAATTGCGCCTGGCGGATGCTCAGATTGAAGGGGCCCTCGTACACCAGCTCGGTTTGTTGGCGGCCAGCGGTTCCGCTCACCGTCCCTTTCACCAGCCGCTGGCCGTTCGGCATGTAGCACGGATAGAGGACCGTGAAGGCCGCCCCAGCCCGCACCCTTTGCAGCTGCGCGTCCTGGTCGGACCCAGGAATTGGCGTCGGGCAGGCGCTCACGGCGCCGCCCCCACCGCACATCGCGAATAGGAAGGCTACGGCGGCCACGAAGAAGCCGCCTAAGGCGTAGGCTACGATCTTGCGAACGCTATTCTTGCGAAAACTAGACTCCCGCGTAGCTGTGCAGCCCCGAGACCAGGAAATTGACGGCGAAGTACGTAAACAGCACGGCGACATAGCCGGCGATCAGGAGCCATGCGGCGCGCTTGCCCTCCCAGCCGCGCAGCCCCCTGGCATGCAGGTAGGCGGCGTAGACGAACCACGTCAAAAGGGCGGAGGTCTCTTTGGGGTCCCAACCCCAGTAGCGGCCCCACGCCGAATTCGCCCAGTAGGCGCCCAAGGCGATGCCGAGCGTCAGCAACGGGAAGCCGACGAGCACCGACCAATAGGCCACGTCGCTCAGCGCATCGACGTCCGGCAAGCGCTCGAACCGCCGCCGTTCTCCGCCCTGCACCAGCTGCAACACCGAGGCGCCGAAGGATATGGACAGGGCGCTATAAGCCAGCACCATGGTCGTCACGTGCAGGCCCAGGATACGGTTGGACTGCAGCGCCGGGACCAGCGGCCGCACCTCTGAGGGGAAGAAGGCGAGCGCGACAGCCATCATCGCCGCTGCGCCGGGAAGCGTGACAAGGGCGACGGCCCGCTCTCTGAAGGCCTCCTGGAAGATGACCGTGAACAGGACCATGCCCCAGCTCAGGGCGACGGTGTACTCCCATAGGTTCCCCAGCGGCGGACGCTCCACCGCTGCGGCCCTTGCCCCTACCGATAGCGTCAGGAGCACGACGGTCGCGTAGAGCAGAAGCCGCGCCAACCGGCTGGCGCCGCCAGGCAGGCTGATCGAGACAGGCACCGACAGCGTCCCCGCGTTCGTCTGCGCCTGGCGGTACGTCGTCCAGCTTCCGAACGCGACCGCGGCATAGGTTGCGGCCGTCACGCAGCAGAGGACGAACCCGGAAAGAAAGGCGTAATAGGAAAGCGATTCGATGGCTCTGCTCCTATGGGGTCCCCGCCGTCGCCGCTGCGGCCGGCTGCCACTCCCGTTCTTGGCGCTGTTGCTGCGGCCGGCCTATGCGCACGCGCTTGAAGCTCTCGTAGACGCGGCCGCCGCGACGCCGTCCCCGCGACCGAACCTGCTTCAGCATCTCGTCTCGGTCACGAGTCTGCACCTGGCTCGCGTGGCTGAGGATCGCGTCGACCTTCTTCTCGACGAAGTCCGTGACGTCGACGAAGTAGTTCGGGTCGGGCGAGCCGACGAGGAGCACCTCGTTGACCCTGAACGCCTCCAGTCCGGCTTCGGCGTGTTCGGGGTAGTAGAGATGGTCCCGGACGGCCGGGAAAACGGCGTCGCGCACGGCGATGCCGATGTTGCGGTGGTCGAAGTGATTGAAGCTGGGCCGGAAGCCGTCCCAGGTGAGGACCACGTCCGGCTTGTACTGGCGCAGCAACCGCACAATCTGGCCGCGCAGTTCGGGCGTGGCCTCCAGAAAGCCGTCCGGGTAGCCGAGGAAGATCACCTCCTTGACTCCCAGGACGCGGGCCGCAGCCCGTTGTTCCTCTTCCCGCGTCGCCGCAAGCTCCTGGGGCGTGTACTTCGGGTCGTGAGTGCCCTTGTCGCCGCTGGTGGCGAGGACGTAATAGACGGTCCAGCCCTCAGAGCACCACTTCGCCACTGAGCCGGCGGAACCGAAATCGATGTCGTCGGGATGGGCCATGATCGCCATGAGGGTCAAGGGCCCTTCGTGGCCGAGAGGCGGCAGCTTGCTGACGTCCTCGCCGCCGCCGAAGGACGGCCGCGCCCCGTTGCGGCCGAACACGCGAGGCAGCACGAGCATGACACTCTTAGTCTAAGCGAGACCCCCTTAACGGAGTAGACCGCTCGGCCGATCGCGCATGGCCTTTGGGCCGGCAGCCACGTAAGCTACGCGCATGAGCAGCTTCGCCGACGTCGTCGCCGCGACCCTTGAACAGGCCGGCGTCGAGTTCATCTTCGGCGTTCCGGGCAGCCTCAGCTCGGTCGAGCTCATCGAGGCGGCCTCGAAGCGGGGTATCCGCTACATCCTCTGCAGCAACGAATCGAGCGCGGCGGTCATGGCTGGCGTGTATGGCGTCATGTGTCGGCGGCCGGGCGTGGTCTCCACGGGCGTGGGGCCCGGCGCGGCCGCGGCGGTGCACGGCGCCGCGCACCTCTTCCTCGAGCGCGCCCCTGCCCTCATCCTCACGGACCGCTTCGGCGAGGCCGACTACCTCCGCCTGCCCCGCCAGCGCCTCGATCAACCTGCACTCTATCGCGCCGTGACGAAGGGTAGCTTCACGCTCGCGGCCATCGATACTGCCGCGACCCTCCGGAGGGCAATAGACCTCGCCCTCTCTGGGCGCCCGGGGCCGGTGCACGTCGACCTCCCTTACGACTTGATGCAGGCTCCCGCGCCCGAGGCAGCCCTTGCCTCAGGCCCCCCACCAAAGCGCCGCTTCGCGCCGGCCGGCGAAAGCGCCGCCCTCCGCGAGCTGGCCGAAGCCATCGATGCCGCCCGCAGGCCCGCGGTCGTCGCCGGCCTCCAGGTCAACCGCTCCGGTTCGGACGCGGAGGTGGCATTCGTCCGCTTCGTGGAGCGCCTGGGGGCGCCCGTCTTCGCGACGATGGCCGCCAAAGGCACGCTGCCGGAGGACCACCCGCTGGCCGCGGGCACGTTCCGCAACGTCGCGAGCGAACGCGCCCTCCTCGATCGCGCCGACGCCATCGTCTTGGTCGGCGTGGACCCAGTGGAGCTCTTCAGCGCCTCCTGGCCATACGAAGCGCCCGTCTTCGTGCTCGACGAGGCGCCTTATGTGGAAGGGCCGTATTCTCCCGCCCTGGAGATCGTTGCTGACCTCGCTTCCAGCCTCGAGGTCCTTGCGCGGCTCGTCACGCCGCACTCGGGATGGAATCGGGAGGACGTGGAGGCCTACAAACAGGCGCGGGAGAGCGCCCTCCGTCCCTCCGGCCCCGGCCTGATGCCCGCCGCCGTCGTCCGCATCGCCCGCGAACGCCTTCCGCGCCACGGCATCCTCACGGTTGACGCCGGCCAGCACAAGGTCTTGACGACCGACCTCTGGACGGCCGGCCGGCCGGGAGGCTTTCACACCTCCAGCGGCCTCGGCTCCATGGCCGTGGCGATCCCCGCAGCCATCGCAGCGAAGCTCGTCGAGCCTCAGACTCCGGTCCTTTGCCTCACAGGCGATGGCGGCTTC
>DATMBD010000142.1:0-2301 GCA_035559355.1 Dehalococcoidia bacterium | reverse complement strand
GACGGTGATGAGAAAGTCCATGACCGGGTTGCTTCTGTCGTAGATGAAGAAAGAAGCGAGGGCGCGCGCGATTATTGCCAGCGTCAGGACCAGGATCGTCGCGTCGATGATCTCGACGATCATGCCTGGCCTAGCTGGCGTGACTTCTCATAGGCGGCTATCACGGCTTCGAGGACAGCGGCCCTTACGCCCTTCGCCTCCAGAACACGGAGCGCTTCCGTGGTGGTCCCGCCAGGCGAGGTGACTTGGTTGCGCAACTCAGCCGGATGGCGCTGGGTCTCCCGGGCGTAGCGCGCCGAGCCCAGGACTGTTTGCACGGCGAGCAGCGACGCGGTCTCGCGCGCCAGGCCAAGGTGGACACCGGCATCCGTGAGCGCCTCGATGAAGAGAAAGACATACGCGGGGCCGCTGCCGGAAAGCGCCGTTGCCATGTCGAGGTACCGTTCCTCAGGGACGAACACCTCCTGGCCCAGGGCAGCGAACACACGCTTGGCTTGGTCGCGGCCAGCCTCTGGTACGCTCTCCGTCGCCGTCCAGACGGTCATCCCCTCGCCTATCTGGGCTGGCGTGTTGGGCATGGCCCGCACGATCGCTTGCGTGCCCAGAAGCCGGGCGATCCTATCGATTGGGACTCCGGCCATAATCGAGACAACGGTCCCGCCGAGTCCCTTGCGAGGCCAGGCGCGCGCCGCGTCCTCGATGTTCTGCGGCTTCACGGCGAGGATGCACAAGTCTCGGCCAGTCACAGCATCCGCCACGCTGGCCGTCGTCTCCACGCCGTAGTGCGCCCTGAGGTAGTCGAGCCGCGCTTGTGAGATGTCAGCCACGCAGATCGAGGCAGCGTCCGTCACTCCCGCGTTCGTAACAGCGGCAACGATCGCCTCGCCCATCGCGCCGCCGCCGATGACGCCGATTTTCACGCGCTGCGCTCCCCGAAGATCGCCCTGCCGATGCGTACTATTGTGGCACCTTCCTCGATCGCCACCTCGAAGTCGTCGGTCATGCCCATCGAGAGGTGGGGCAGGCCATTGGCCTCCGCCAGGTGCCGCAGCTCGCGGAAGACGTGCCGGACCTCTTCAGGATTAGACACGGCCGGCGCGATGGTCATAAGGCCCTGCAATTCCAGGTTGGGGAGCTCGGAGACTCCTGCAACTGCGGCGCCTACCTCTTTCGGGGAAAAACCGGACTTGGAGGCCTCGCCCGCCACGTTGACCTCCAACAGCACCGGCAGCCGGGCGCTTGCCCTGCTATCGAGCTGCTTTGCCAGGCGGAGCGAATCGACAGAGTGGATCATATCAAAGCGTTGCGCTGCAACCGGCGCCTTGTTTGTCTGAAGATGGCCGATGAAGTGCCAACTAAGGCTCAAGGCCGCTTCTCCCAACGCTTTGCGGCGCTCGTTCGCCTCCTGGACGTAGTTCTCGCCAACGTCCGCCAGCCCGGCGGCAGCCGCTTCGCGCACGGTCGCCGCCGGGACCCCCTTGACAACGCCAACGAGCCGGACGGCGGCAGGGTCACGGCCGGACCTCTCACAGGCACTCCTTATTCGCGCCCGAACGGCTTGCAAGCGTTCCTGAACACTCAAGGCGAGTCAAGCATAGCGAAGCCAGCGCGAACTATTCCTTGAACTGCTCCGCTTCCTTGGCGACTCGCCGCGATTCCCACTTGGCGAGGGCGAGGATCATCACCCCGCCGATGGCGATGACGGCCACGGCTAGCAGCGGGCTGATGGTGAGGGCGTAGAACGCGGCAAGAACGAGCAGGAGCGCGCCGACTACGAGAAGGATGGGCACGAACAGGATGCCCAGGATGGCGCGCGTGATTACGAGAGTCTGAAGGCAGCCGGACGGCTCTTTCGGTGGCTGGTTCTGGTAGTACATGCCTCTACCAGGATAGCCGAGGCGTCCCCTGGCAACCGTTTCACCGCTGGCGAAAGCCGCACACGGGACAGACGCTGAAGCCGCCGCCACGGGCAATGGGGCCGCCGCAGTCCGGGCAGCGCACGCCATTCGGCCGCAGGATCACGCGTCGCTTCATGGCTCGCATCCTCCAAGCACGTTTGTTCTAGTAGCCTGAGTATTGCTTAGAACAGACGTGCTGGTCAAGAGGGCGGGCGCGAAATTTTGGAACAAATTTGCGGAACGCCCAATCGAAGCCGTTGGAGAGCGACAACCGAGCGCGACGCGGTGAGCGCTAGCGCCGTGAAGGCGCGACCTCTACTCGCCCAGCCAGGCGATGAGGTCGCGCAGGCGGTCGAGGAGCATCTGGAGGCGGTCCGGATCGGCTATGAGGAGCACGCCAACG
>DATMBD010000141.1:0-4032 GCA_035559355.1 Dehalococcoidia bacterium | reverse complement strand
CACGCGACCGCCCGGCCCCGTTGCTGCTTGCCGGATAGCCAGATTGCCAGATTGCCCGCCTGCTCGTGTGCCCCGGTCGCCTTCCCGCCCAACCGTCAGGCACACAGCCTTCGCCCTGCCGGCGCCCTTACTCGTACGCTGGCTGGACGGAGATCAGCTCCGGCGCCGGGCCGATGCCGGGCGGGAAGCGGTCGACGACCTTGACAACGTCCGGCAGCAGCTCGCGGCAGACCAGGCAATCGAGGCAGGGGCCGTCGCTCTCGCCGACGATGGCGCGGAGGCAGGTCTCGGCCGCGCGCCGATAGGCGGCGGCATGCTCCGGGCGCTGCGCAGCCTCGCGGTCGGCCTCGTAACGAATGAGCCCCTTGCAGACGCGGGCGCGGCAGCGACGCTCGAAGATGTGCTCGTTCACCTCGTCCGAAAACCAGTCGAGGGCGTTGACGATGATCGCGGGCGCTGCCTGGCCGTGAATGCAGTTCGAGTAGCGGAGCGTGGACGCCAGGAGGCGCAGCTTGCCGATGTCGGACTCGCGGCCGCCGCCGCGCTGGATGCGGCGCAGGATTTCGACCATACGCTGGGTGCCGCCGTGGCAGGTGGTGCAGCGGCCGCAGGACTCATCCTCCAGGAACCATTCGAACTGAGCGCAGAGGTCGACGATGCAGGCGCGCTCGTCCAGGAAGACCAGGCCGCCGCCGCCCATGGCCGCCATGCCCTTCTCGCGAAACGCTTCCGGCTCCAAAGGCACGTCCAGGCTCCATTCCGGCATGATGCCGAGCAGGGGGCCTCCGGGCTGCAGCGCCTTGAACGAATGCCCCTCCGGCGGGCCGCCGCCGCAGGTCTCGAACACCTGCCTCACGGTCGTGCCGAGGGGCACCTCGAAGCAGCCGACCCGCCGGACATGGCCGGAGAGCGTGAACATCATCGTCCCGGCGTTGCGGCCCGTATCCAGCTCCAGGTACTTCTCGAGCCCGTTTCGGAACAGCCACGCCACGGAGTGGTACGTTTCGACGTTGTTGACGTTCGTGCCCTGGCCGAAGACGCCCGAAGCGGCCGGGAAGGGCGGCCGGATCTTCGGCATGCCACGCGCGTCCTCCACCGACGCTATGAGGCCGGATTCCTCGCCGCAGACGTAGCTGCCGGCGCCGCGCACGACCTTGATGTCGAAGGCGAAACCGCTGCCGAGGACGTTCTCCCCCAGGAGCCCCCTTTCGCGCGCTTGCTCTACGGCGCGCTCCACCCGCTCGAACGCCAAGGGGTATTCCTCGCGGATGTAGATGTAGCCGCGATCCGCCCCGGTGGCCCAGCCGCCGATGAGCATGCCTTCGATGAGCGCATGGGGGTCGTTCTCCAGGGTCATGCGGTTGACCCACGCGCCCGGGTCGCCCTCGTCGGCGTTGCAGAGCATCGCCTTAGGCGTCGTCGGCGACGTGCGCAGGAAGTCCCACTTGCGGCCGGTGGGGAAGTCGGAGCCGCTGCGGCCGCGCAGGCGCGAGTTGAGGACCTCGGCGATGATTTCCTCCTGGCTCATGCGGAGCGCGCGGTCCAGGCCTGAGTAGGCGCCGAGGGCGATGAAATCGTCGATCTGGTCGGGGTCGGCAATGCCCATGTCCTGCATCAGACGCCGCTTCTGCACCGCCCACCAGGGATAAGAATCCATGGGCGGGACGCCCGCGGGCGAGCCCGCCAGCCCCCCCAGCGTCCAGCGGTTCGCCGCTTCGCCCCGGGCGAGCACGGATTCGACGAAGTCCGCGGCGTCTTCGGCCTTGACGCGCTGGTAGAGCACGGCCGTGCCATCCGGCTTGCGTACTTCGACGACAGGGTTGGCGAACGAAAGGCCGTTGCCGCCGACCTGGTCGACGGCTGCGTCGATGCCTTTGGCCGTGACCGCTTCGCGGATGGCCGCGAGCGTCTCCAGGGCGCCGGCGGCGATGCTGGACGTATCGATGCCTACGGCGACGCGCGGCCGGTCGACAGCGGCGATGCGGCGGGCAGCGGCGTCGGCACCGGCAAGCAGCTCGTTGTACGTCGTCATCACAGCCCCCGCACGTAAGGCCAGCCGAGGCCGAGCACGGCGAGCGCGAGCGCCGCCAACGCTGCCTTGACGCTGCGCAGGAGGAGCGGCGCCAGGACGAGGGCCACGAGCCCGGCGAGAATGAGGAAGACGCCGACTTCGGTAAAAACGGCGAGCCAGCCGCCGAGTAGGAACAGCGGCCCGAAGACGAGGGCGAGCCAACCGTAGAAGCGCGCGTCTTCTCGGCTCACGCCTGCTCCTTCAGCCGGCGCACCAGCTCGACCGTTTCGGCCGCGGTCAGCGGCCCCACGACCTTGCCATTGACCCAGACCTGGGGCGCGTTCTCGCAGGTGCCGTTGCACTGCCCCAGGTGCAGGCCGAGCTTATTGTCGGGGGTGTTCTCGCCCAGGGCGCAGCCCGCCGCCTTTTCGAGGGCGATGCGGACGTCTGCGCCGCCTTTGATGAAGCAGGCGGGGCCGCTGCACCAGGATATGAGCGTTTCAGGCGGCGGCGTCTGGCGGAACTCGGAGTAGAAAGTGAGCGCGCCGTAGACGCGAGACTCGGGCAGGCGCAGGTGCTGGGCGACAGCTGGGATTGCGTGCTTCGGCACGTAACCGTAACGGTGCTGGATACGGTGGAGCGCCTCAAGGAGGTCGCCCTCACCGGGGGCCAGTCCAGCGAGGAGGGCGCGCACCTCGAGGACAGCCTCGTTCGGTTGGACGGCGCCCCAGTAGGAGGTCATCTCCAGGCCACTATACGTAGGAGGAGATCTAGGGTAAAGGCGACCAAGCTCCGCGAAGCCGAATTGCCTATCCCGACTCATGCATCGCCCTGATTTCTTCGGGCGTGAACGTATGGACTGCGAAGACGCGGGCCTTGCTGCGGACGCGAATCGGGAGCATCATCCGCGCGGTCAATTGGTCCCCCGCTTCCACTATCGCCCAGCCGACGTGTTGGCCGTCCTTGCAGGCCCAATTGAAACGCGAGAGGAGTTCATGACTGTGTCCCATGAGGCTGTCGAGCTCCGAGACGCAATCCTCGGGCTCGTGGCCAACCTCTAGCATGTAGCGGGCCATCGTCGCGTCCTTCCTTCCTTCTCTTGCCCAGCCGAGTCCCGGAATACCTGCAAGGATATTACCGGCAGGCGGAAGCCGGTCAACGCCGGTAGCGCGCGCCGCGGCGTCCGGGCTTGTAGCGCACCTCCCGGAGACGCCGCCCGCTCGCGACGCCCGTGTCCGTAAACGGCTGCATGCCCTCGTGCCCGGCGACGGCCGCCAGCTCTTTGATCGATTCCGCGTCGCTGACCAGCGCCTTGCGCAGCTCGATGACTTGGTCTCGCAAAGCGGCCGCCTTCTCGAATTCCAGCGCCTTCGCCGCCTGCTTCATCTGCTTTTCGAGCTCGATGATCATGCGCGTCAGCTCGTCCTTGGGCAGGCCGCCATCGACCCGATAGCTGGCCTGCTCCTCCGCCACCCGCTTCAGGCGGTCGGTGATGTCGCGGATCGCCTTCTGGATGCCGACCGGCGATATGCCGCGCGCCTCGTTGTAGGCCATCTGGATGCGGCGGCGGCGTTCCGTCTCGTCGATGGCGGTGCGCATCGAGTCCGTGATCGTGTCGGCGTACATGATCACGTGGCCGTTGACGTGACGCGCCGCCCGGCCGATGGTCTGGATCAGCGAGCCGCCGGAACGCAGGTAGCCCTCCTTGTCGGCGTCCAGGATGGCGACGAGGCTGACCTCCGGCAGATCCAGCCCTTCGCGCAGAAGGTTGATGCCCACGACGACGTCGTAGACGCCCAGCCTCAAATCGCGCAGGATCTCCACCCGCTCCAGGGTGTCGATCTCGGAGTGCAGGTAGTGGGTGCGGATGCCCATCTCGCGAAGATAGTCCGCCAGGTCCTCCGCCATCTTCTTGGTCAGCGTCGTCACCAAGGCGCGCTCGCCGCGCTCCACCCGCTCCCGAATCTGCTCCAGGAGG
The DNA here is from genome assembly GCA_035559355.1 of Dehalococcoidia bacterium. Classification (GTDB taxonomy): domain Bacteria; phylum Chloroflexota; class Dehalococcoidia; order DSTF01; family WHTK01; genus WHTK01. The sequence continues at coordinate 43 of DATMBD010000141.1, read as the reverse complement.
TCGTCGATCTGGCCGCGCGTCGGCTTGACCTCGATCGAGGGGT
>DATMBD010000140.1:0-5670 GCA_035559355.1 Dehalococcoidia bacterium | reverse complement strand
TGAGCCGCTGTCGAGCTGCCGGTGAGAGCCCAACATCCTTTCTCGCCAGCGCCGTCTGGCGCCGCGCAGCTGCTGCCTGCTGCGGCAACAGCCTTGCCACCGTAGCAGCGCCAGGCAGGATCGAGCCGTATACCTGCATTGGGACTCCATATCGTCGTCCCCGCCTCATCCATTCTGGTGCACAGCATCTTTCTGGACGAGCTCAGGGCCGCGCCTTCCTTCGCCCTAGGACGAGGCCGCGTTATGCTCGTCTTGCGGCGCCCAAGCGAGGGCGCCCCAGCTTAGGAGGCGCCAATGCCTGAAGGCCCCCTCGCCGACGTCAAAGTCCTGGACCTCACCTGGGTGCTCTCCGGTCCCTACGCGTCCATGATCCTCTGCGACCTCGGGGCGGAAGTCATCAAAGTCGAGCGCCCTCCCTACGGCGACGTCGCGCGCACCACGGGCCCGCATATCGCCAGCAGGCCGGACCGCAGCAATGCCGAGAGCAGCTACTTCTTCAGCATAAACCGCGGCAAGAAGAGCATCCTCATTGACCTGCGCAAGCCGGAGGGGAAGGACCTCTTCCTGCGCCTGGTGGAGAAGGTGGACGTGGTCATGGAGAACTTCACGCCTGGGACCATGGACCGCCTGGGCCTGGGATACGACGTCCTTTCGGCGCGCAACCCGCGCCTCATCTACTCCGCCACGTCCGGGTTCGGCCAGACCGGCCCGGACCGCCTAAAGCCGGCTCTGGACGTCGTCGTCCAGGGGATGGGCGGCGTCATGAGCATCACCGGCGAAGAAGGCGGCCGGCCCGTCCGCCCCGGCCTCTCCCTGGGCGACATCGCCGCCGGGCTGTTCACGGCCATCGGCATCCTGGCAGCGCTGCATGAGCGCGAGCGCAGCGGCCGCGGCCAGATGATCGACATCTCGATGCTGGACTGCCAGATCGCGATCCTCGAAAACGCCTTCGCGCGCTACTTCGCCACTGGCGAGCCGCCGAAGGCGATCGGCACCCGCCATCCGCTTTCGACGCCCTTCCAGGCCTTTCCGACGAAGGACGGCTACATCGTCATCGCCCTCGGCTTCGGCTTGCAGAACATCTGGGGGCTGTTCTGCGCGCTGATCGACCGCCCGGAGCTGATCGACGACCCGCGCTTCGAGACGCCCGCCCAACGCACGAAGAACCACGCTATCCTCGAGCCGATCCTCAACGAGGCCCTGAGGCAGCGCACGACCGCCGAGTGGATCAAGGAGTTCGAGGCTATCGACCTGCCCTGCGGCCCCCTGCACACGATTCCGGAGGCCGCGGAGTACCCCCAAGTCAAGGCGCGGGAGATGCTCGTCGACGTCGAGAGCGAGCGCGGCAACCGCCTGCGCATCGCGAACTCGCCCCTGAAGCTGTCGCGGACGCCGGGACGGGCGCGCGGCGGGCCGCCGCCCGTCGGCCGTCACACGCGCGAGGTGCTGCGCGACCTCCTCGGCCTGGACGAAGCGGCCATCGAAGCGGAGTTCGCCCGCGGCGCCGCTGTGCTGGGACAGGACCTGCCGCCGGAGCTCACGGAAGGCTGATCGAAATTGACACCGCCGCCACTGGCTACCTAGAATCGGTAGGTACAGCGCGGCCCCGTGGTGTAGCGGTCCAACATGCCACCCTGTCACGGTGGAGATCGGGGGTTCGAATCCCCTCGGGGTCGCCATAATTCCATCAGTCCAATGACATCCAAACGGCTCACCACTCACCGATCCGATGACGTTTGACGGCACCCGGCCGGGTGCGCGATCCTGAATTCGTCATGCAGGACGAAGTCTTCACAGAGATCGAAAAGGCCCTCAAGACGGGCGAGCCGCTGGTAGTCGCCACCGTCGCCGCGTCGCGCGGATCGACGCCCCGGCGTCCCGGCGCCAAGATGGCGGTGCGCGCCGACGGCAGCTTCTGCGGCACCATCGGCGGCGGCTGCGGCGAGGCCGAGGTCTGGCAGGAGGCGATGAACGTCCACCAGACCGGCAAGCCCCGCCTCGTTGTCGTCGACCTGACGGAATCGCCGGAGGGCGAAGACAAGATCTGCGGCGGCGTCATGGAAGTCTTCGTCGAGCGGGTCGTCTGACCTCCCCGAGCCAGCAACTGGGCAGACGGGCCGCATTCCCGATTGCCTGATTGTCCGATTGTCCGGCACCTAGCAGGGCTTGTCCTGTGGTGTCTTCGTTTGACGCCCTCCAATCCCGGTGCTAACGTCTAGACGTAAAGTAGGGTGCAGGAGGTGCTCCCCAATGGCAGCAGCAGGGCCGTTCGGGCTCGGGCCGATGGAGCTCGTGATCATACTTCTCGTACTAGTCATGCTCTTCGGCGCCACGCGGCTCGCTGACCTCGGGGGCTCGCTGGGCAAGGGCATCAAGGAGTTTCGAAAGGCCATCAAGGAAGACGAGGAAGAGCCGGTCAAGCCTTCCGCCTCCAGCGCCGACGCTAACCCTGCGGCCAACGGCAACGGCGCCGAGATCGTATCGGCGGTGAAGTGCCCCAGCTGCGGCTCTCTCAACCCCATGGGCTCACGTCACTGCAACCAATGCGGGGCGTCGATAGCGACGCCGGTAGGCTGAAACGGGTTAGAAGGTATCCGAAGAGAGCGGGCGAAAAGCCCGCTCTTTCGCTTGAAGGCCATGCTCAAGGGCGTTCTCTTCGATTTATGGGAGACCCTCATCCAGGACAGGCCGGAGCGCTCCCAGCCACGCCGGGCTTGGCGCACGGCCGCCGTGGAGGCCGTCCTGCGAGAGCACGGTTTCGAGACCGCGAGGGATGAGGTCAGTCGCGTGCTCGACGCCGCATCCGCTGCCCTGACCGAGCTGCACGACCAGGGCCGCGACATCGATGCCATCAGCCGGTCCCATCTCTTCCTCGACCTCCTGGACGCCGCTACGGGAAGGCGAGCGCCGCGAGAGGCGGCTGGCCCGCTCCTAGAGGTCATCGCCGCCATGCCGGTGGACCTGGCGCCGCGGCCCGCCCCGGATGCCCTTGCCGTCCTCACCGGCCTCAAGGCCGCGGGCCTCGCCATCGGCCTCGTCTCCAACGCGGGTTTCACCACGGCGCCGAACCTGCGGCGGCTGCTCGACCACTACGACCTCCTCCCCTGCTTCGACGTCCTCGTCTTCTCGGACGAGGAGTGCGTGGCCAAGCCGGATGCGCGCATCTTCCGCGCGGCGCTCGATGGCCTCGGGATGGCAGCCTCGGAGGCGGCTTTCGTCGGCGACAACCCTCACAACGACATCTCGGGTGCGCTTGCCGCCGGCCTCTTCGCCGTCCAGATCGGCTCGAAGCAGCGCGACGGCGTCAAGCCGCAGGCGCAAATCCAGGCTCTCTCAGAGCTGCTGCCGGCTCTCCAGAGGCACGCCCTGCTGCCCGCGTAGCCGGGACTCGCAGCATCGTCTGAGGCGGGGCCGGGCCAGCCGGGCCGTGCGCGAGCGTGGGTCCGCGGGCCAATTTCGCGTGTCGCCTCAAGGCTTTTGGCTTGACCTTCATGCTATGCTTGAGGCGTAACCCCCTCATGGGGGGTTTTGCGAGTCTTCTCGCGGTCTTGCTTCCAGCCTCGGCTATAGAGACGCAGGAGGACCCATCACCCCCCGGTCAGGGGTAGGAGACGAACGATGATCCAGCCTAACGACTCTCGGACCCCCATCAGCACAACCACCAAGCCGGACGTCTTGCGCCGGCTCGCGTACATCGAGGGCCATCTGCAGGGTGTGCGGCGCATGATCGAGAACGACCAATACTGCGTGGACGTCCTCAAGCAGACGTATGCCGTGCGCCGCGCCATCGAAAAGCTGGAGGCGTTGGTTCTGGAGAACCACCTCCAGGGGTGCGTGGTGGAGGGGATCCGCGCGGGCCGCGAGGAAGAGGTGGTCGGCGAACTCATCGACCTCTACGAGCTGGCCGGCAGGTAGCGAAAGGCGCGAGTAAATGACGAACCAGACCGCGGAACGCCAGCGCACCAATAGCTTGACGATCGGCTTGGGCGGCATGACCTGCGCCTCCTGCGTCGCCAGGGTTGAACGCGCGCTTCGGAAGGTCGAAGGCGTGCAGAGCGCGGCGGTAAACCTGGCCACAGAGAAGGCCACCGTCTCCTTCGACCCGATGCGCGCCGAGGTCGAAGCCCTCCTGGAGGCGATCGAGGAGGCCGGCTACGAGCCGAGGCGCGACGTCCTCCTTTTCGACATCGCCGGCGAAGCGCCGATCGACGTCGCGGCCCTTCAACGAGCCCTGGCGGGCCTGCACGGCGTGATCGCCACTGACGTCAACCCTGCCGCGAACCGCCTGAGCGTGACGTTCGCTGCCGGCGCGCTCGATGCCCGGCAAGTGGTTCAGGCGGCCGCAAGCGCCGGAGTCGAGCTGCGGGAGCGCGCTCCCGAAACTGCGGACGCCCGCGAAGCCGGCGCGGCGCGCGAGCAGCGGCTTCTGGCGGCGAAGTGGGCCACCGCGGGCGCTGTTGGCCTCCTGCTCATGCTGGCCGGCATGGGGCCTGTCTTCGATGCCCTCAGGAGCTTCATGAGCGTCCAGGAGATCCTGACGGCCATGTTCCTGCTCGCCCTTCCCGTCCAGGTCTGGGCCGGCTGGCAGTTCTACGCCGGGGCTTGGCGCACAGCCCGCCATCTCAGCGCCGACATGAACACGCTCATTGCCCTCGGCACCACGGCGGCGTTTGCGTACAGCGCGGTTGCAACCTTCTGGCCTTCCCTTTTCGCCGAGGCGCACGCGGCCCACGACCACATGCTGGGCGACCGCCCTCCCGTCTACTACGAGTCTGCAGCCATCATCCTGGCTCTGATTCTCTTCGGCCGGTGGTTGGAGACGCGGGCGAAGGGCAAGACGTCCGCCGCCATCACCCGCTTGATGGGCCTGCGGCCGAAGACCGCCCGCGTCCTCCGCGACGGCCGCGAAGTCGACCTCCCGGTCGACGAGGTGGTGCCGGGCGATACGGTCTCCGTGCGCCCGGGCGAAAAGATCCCCGTGGACGGAATCGTCCTCGACGGCCACTCCGCCGTGGACGAGTCCATGCTCACGGGCGAAAGCCTGCCGGTGGAAAAAACTCCGGGCGACGCTGTCTACGGCGCCACCGTGAACCGCGCAGGGTCGCTGCGGGTCCGGGCCACGCGCGTGGGGTCGGAGACGGCGCTCGCTCAGATCATCCGCCTCGTGGAGGAGGCCCAGGGCTCTAAGGCGCCGATCCAGCGCCTCGCCGACCTGGTCGCCTCCGTGTTCGTGCCGGCGGTCATCCTTCTCGCCGCGGCCGACTTCGTGCTCTGGTTGTGGCTGGGGCCGGAAGGCGCCGTCATCTACGCCACGCTGAACGCCGTGGCGGTTCTGATCATCGCCTGCCCCTGCGCCATGGGACTCGCCACGCCGACGGCGATCATGGTGGGCACGGGCCGGGGAGCGGAGATGGGCGTCCTCATTCGCCGCGGCGAAGCTCTGGAGACCGCGGCGAAGGTCGACACGGTGGTCTTCGACAAGACGGGCACCGTCACCGCCGGCCATCCGCGGGTCGTCGACCTGATTGCCATCAGCATGGACGAGGACGCGCTCTTGCGTTTGGTAGCCGCGGCCGAACGCGGTTCCGAGCACGCCTTGGGCGAGGCTATCGTCCGCGAATCTAAGGACCGCGGCCTCGACCTGCCCGACGCCGAGGACTTCGAAGCAGT
>DATMBD010000139.1:0-2494 GCA_035559355.1 Dehalococcoidia bacterium | reverse complement strand
ATACCGCGGCTCGGTGACGCACAGTCGGGCAATCGTTCAGTCGGGCGATCACGCAGGGGACGGGAGCCTCATCGGGCGAAGCCGCAGGATTCATCCTGCGGGGGACCTTCTTCTCCCCGCCGCTCCGTAAGCGCTTGTCCGGGGCGGAGCCCTCTCACGGGCCGTAGGGATGCCGCGGCGAAGGGCCGCGCGGGTCGGTCCGTTCAGGGCTAAGCCGCTGCCGCCTTCTTGGCCAACACCTGGCGGTAGACGTTGCGCACATTCAGCTCGTCCACCAAGGCGTTGCGCGGAAAGAGGCGCTGGCCGATGGGGTACGGGTCGACGGCAGGGCACGGCTGCCGGAGAGCCTCTTCCTCCGTCATGCCCTTCGCGATCCAGTCCTCCATGACCCCAATCCAGTCGCGGATGATGCGCGCCTGCACGTCCAGGTAGCTCTTGTCGCACGGCTCGCCGTGCCCCGGGACGATAACCTCCACGTCCAACGCGCGAATGCTCTCCAGCGCGGCCAGCCACTCCCACGGATTGCCTTCCTGGATCCAGGTGCGCGTTTTGTGGAACACGTTGTCGCCCGTGAACACCACGCCTTCGTCGGGCAAGAAGACGGACGTCTGGGGCGCCGTGTGGCCGGGCATGTGGATCAGCTCGACGCGATGGTTGCCGGCCTCCAGCGTCAGGCGATCCGTGAAGGTGCGCGTGACCGGGTTCGGCGGATAGTCGGGATGGTTGAGCAGGAAGACGCTGTCCGGGTCTTCCTGCTTGGTGCGTTCTACCAGTTCGGGCGATGAAAGGGTCGGCGCGAAGTCCTCGTAGCGCTTCTGCAGCCCCACCTGGCCGAAGACCTCGACGCCGGGGAAATAGGAGTTGCCGCGGATGTGGTCCTGATGGGGCTCCGTGTTCACGAGCCAGCGCAGCCGGCCGTACTCCGACGCTGCCTCTCGCCAACGGACGGCGTCGATGGGCTGCTGCGGCGTGTCGATCAGAAAGACGCCTTCGGTCGTGACCAGGAAGCCTGGGTTGCAGCCCCAGAAGTAGACCTCCGTGTAGACGTTCTTGCCGACTCTTCTCATTTGAACCTCCGGATCGGGTGCAGAAGGCTCCTATACCGGCGCGCCGGTCACGAACAGCAGGCCGCGCCCCAGCGCCTCGCCGGCAAGGATAGCGCCGACGGCGATGTATAGCAGCCCCGTAGCCGACATCATCGAGCGCTCCCGGCTGGAGACGTAGGCCATGTAGGCCAGCGCCGCCGGGAAGAGGAGGCCGACCCCGACCCGGAGCCAGAATCCAGGATTCTCCGGCAGGTCGACGGCAAGGAGCGCGTTCGATTCGAAGGGCGTGCCGACCGGAATGGCCGCGTTTAGGGCCGTCACGAGAAGCTCCACGACGATGGCGCCCAAGGCGATCAGCACGAGCTCGTTGAGGGGCTTTTCGTCCAGGCGGGGATTCACCAGGTACCAGTGGCCCCAAATCATCGCCACGGAGAACGCACCCAACGTCACGGAGCCGGCGGCAAGCGCGAGCAACGGGCCTGCCACGCTCCAGGCCGGCAGCCGCACCAGCGACGCCAGGAACAGGAGGAGGACGACGCCGATGCCGAGAGTAGTCGCGCCCGTGGCGTTGGCAAGGAAAGCCTCATCCTCACGGCGCAGGTAGAACCAGTGCACGGCGCTGAAAAGCACGAGGGCTATGGACGCTGCCCGGATCGGGCTGAGGAGGTCGGCGTCGAGGGCGTAGCCGCCGGCGGCATCGCTGGGACCGATTGCGAACGCCGTCAGCGCCGTAAGGACAGCGCCGCTCACCGTCAGCCAGCTGCAGACCCGGATGAAGGCGGGTTCGTAGATGCCGCGCACCTGGACGTAAAGGACGATGAGCGCGACGCCGGTCGTGAACTGCGTCAGGAGGAGAAGCAGCGTGTAAGGTAGCGACTCGACGCTCAACGCGCCTGAATCATCCCATCCTCGCCGCTTGCAGGATAGCTCCCGCAGGACAAAGTGCCAGCTCGGCCGTCAGGCTGCCGCGTCGGCGGGCGCGGCTATCCGGAACGTGCGGGCGATGGCGTTGTCGGGCGCGGCGGGTGTCAGGCAGGCCAGAGTATAGGTTCCCGGCTCCGGCACGGAGAACCGGAAGGTCAGCTTCCGGGTCGAGCCGGAGCCGGCGCTGGGCGCTGGCTCCAGCACGCGCTCGCCGACCAGTTGCGCGCGCTCCTCGAAGGCGACCTTCTTCTGGTCCTTGGTCAGCTTGTCCGGATTTTCGTAGTAGCAGGCCACACGCACGGGCACCTCATACGGATCTTCGACCTCGAGCTCCACGGAAAGCTCCCTGTTCGCCAGCATCTCGCCGCTCAGGCGCATCTCCTTGAAGAACTCGGTCTCTTCGGGAGCGCCGCCGAACTTGATTCCGCAGGCGGTAAGCAGGACCAGGCTAAGAAACAGGAGTATGGCGGCGGGCGCGTGATGCAACGGCAGCAAACCGCGACGATCATAGCATTGCCCGCAGG
>DATMBD010000138.1:0-3214 GCA_035559355.1 Dehalococcoidia bacterium | reverse complement strand
ACGTCCGCCGCGTTGTAGTAGAGGGGCAGCTGTTCGTGGTCGACCGCGCCCACGAACGCGACGCGGTGCTCGATCCCGCGTTCTCGGGCGAGCTCCCGCAGCTCGGCGACCTGCGGCTGGGAAGACTCGTCGCCGCCGACGATGAGGACGCTGCACTCAATATCGCTCTCCACCAGGGCTGCGGCGTTGATGAGAATGTCCACGCCCTTGAGCGGCTCGATCCGGCCCACGAACAGGACGATGCGTTCGTCCTTGAGACCGAGCGCGGCCCGGGCCTCTTCCTTCGCCCCGGGACGGAAACGATCCAGGTCGACGCCGAGCGGTATGACGCTGATCTTTTCCGGGTCGGCCCCGTATAGCTGGCGCACCAGGGAGCGTTCGTGCTCGGTCGCGCAGACCACGTGGTCGGCGCCCTGAAGCACCTCGGCCTCGGACCGGATGCGCAGGCCCGGCTCGTTTTCCGAAAGGCTGGCGCGGTTCTTGACCTCGCCGAGCGTGTGGAACATGACGACGTGGGGCACGCCCCAGTCCGCCTTCAGACGCTGGCCGACGAGGCCGGAAAGCCAGTAGTGGCTGTGGACGAGGTCGTAGCGGGCCCCCTCCTGCTCGGCGAAGCGCAGGACCTCGGCCTGGAACTCGTCGAGGTGTTCGTAGATCGCCTCCGGCGACAGGGGGCGCGCCGGGCCGGCGCGCAGGTGGACCGCCCGCAGCCCAGGGGCGACTTCGATGACCTCCGGCGTATCCGGTGATGCGACGCGGCTGAAGATGTCGATGCTGCAGCCGAGCGCCGCGAGTCGCCGCGTCAGCTCCACGACGTAGACGTTGAGGCCGCCGGCCTTGGCCCCGCCGGGCCGCGCCAACGGCGACGTGTGGACGCTGATTACGGCAACGCGCGGAGCAGTCATGCCGGCCTGCTCAGGCGGAGGCGGTAGATTTCCTGATCCCTGGCGCCCAGATCGTACTTGTACGCCTCGTTGCCGCGCAGGAAATCGACGCAAGAGAGGCCGTTTTCGATCGCCCAGCGCAGGCAGAGCGCCTTCGAGACCAAGCCTACGGACAGACCGGCAAACTCTGGGTCGTAGCCGGAGTTGTACATGTAGAGGCAGTTTCCAGCATCGAAGCAAAGCACGGACGCGGCCGGGCGCCGGTTGATGCGGAGCATGAAGAGGCGCACCAGCCCTTCGGCAGCCAGCGCGGAAGCCATGCGGCGGAAAAATGCCGCCATTTCCGCCGTCATGAACTCCGTCTTGTCCTGGCGGCTGCGCGTGTGCAGATCCAGGAAATCGCCCATGGCGGCCACGACGTCATCCTGGCTCGTGAGAACGTCGAAATCGACAGCGGCGCCGCTTTCGAAGACGCGGCGGATTTTCCGCCGCAGCTCGTGACGGTCTTTCTTGCTCAGGGATGCGAGGTACGCTTCCCAGGTCGCGGGCAGCAGGACGCGAGGGGACACCGCCTCCAGCTCCTCCTCCACGCGGTAGCCGCGGTCACGGGCCATCGCGGCGAAACGCTTCCGCGTCGGCGACGACGCCATCAGCCCCCAAAGCTCGACTTCAGACCAGCCCTCGGCGCAGAGGCGGTCCCAAAGCGCGGCGTAGGCGGCATCGGCGTTGGCCGGATCGACGAGTACGTCCATGAAGTCGCAAATCGAAGCGTCGCCGATGAACGTAAGGCTGTCATCCGTGCGCATGAGCGGCGCCACTCCCAGGAGGTCGCCGTTGCGAGCCGAGAGGAAGATCGGCTCGCAGTTGAGGCCGAACTCGGATAGCCAGGTGCGCAGCCAGGCGGGATGGAGGAAGACGGGCTGTTCCGCGTGCCGCTTGAGCAGTTCTTCGAGGCTGGGCTCAAGCCTGGTCAGTTCGGCGCCCTTTGCGGCTCCCTGCAAACCGAATCCTCTGCGATCGAATGAGCCGGAGCAAGGCTGCCCCGGCGATGCTTTGGTCACTCTTCCGCGAATCTGCAGGCCTGCGGCCCGAACGCAGTAAATCTTACTGTTGCGATTCCGAGACCGTCAAACCGCGCGGGATGGCCCCGGCCCGGTTGTCCGCCTGCCGGTCTATATCCGCAGGCCCTCGTCGTACTGGTCTGGGAGATCGTTTGCGTACAGGATGACGTCGTCCGGGGTGCCGATGCGGCCGATCACCGTCTGGGCCTCGTCCAGGCTGCGCGTGACGTACAGCTGCTCTGCGGGAAAGCGCGCCTCCAGCATCGCCGCCCGGATGTCGGCGGTCTGTTTCGGCCCCACGAGGATGGCAACGTCGCAGTTCGCCGCCGCCGCCCGGCCGATACGGCTGTGATAGGCGGCCTTCTCGCTGCCCATCTCGATCAAGCCGGGGGTCACCAGAATGCGTCGCCTGGGCTCGTAGCGGCCGAGCGTCTCCAGCGCGCCGATGATCCCGTCCGGGTTGGCGTTGTAAGCGTCATCGAGAACGATGACGCCGTTGCTCAGCTTTCGCGGCTGCAGCCGGTGCTCCGGGGAACGGAAGCTGCGCAAGGCCGCGGCCATGTAGGCGAGGTCGAGGCCGCAGAGCAGGCCCACGCCCATGGCCGCGAGCACGTTGACGGCGTTGTGTCGGGCCATGAGTTGGGTGGCCACGTGTACACGCTCCCCGCGGTACTCGACGTCCATCTCGATGCCGCCTTCGTTCTCCGTCACTCCGGAGCCGCGCAAGTCGACCTCTCGCTCGGGGTTCAGCCCGAACGAAATCAGCTGGAGGCCGTGCGCCTGCTCCGCCCGCTCCCGGATAGCGGGCACGTCAAAGTTGAGGACGGCCGTGCCGCCGGGCTTCAGCCCCTCCACGATTTCCCATTTCGCCTGCGCCGTCTTCTCCAGCGACCCGAAGCGTTCGAGGTGCTGCGCGTTGACGGTGGTGATCACGCTTACGTCCGTGCCCCCCACCAGGCGGCAGAGCTTCGCGATCTCGCCCCGCTTGTACGCCCCCATCTCCACTACGAAGTACTCCTGGCCGGAGAGGGAGTCGTTCACCGTCCTGGCGATGCCCATAGGCGTGTTGAAGCTCGCCGGCGTTTTGAGCACGCGGTGCCGCGCCGACAGGAGGTGGGCGATGAGCTCCTTTGTCGTCGTCTTGCCGGCGCTGCCCGTAATCGCGATGATGCGCGGCGCCTGCTCCCGTAGCCGTCTCGACGCCTCGACTTCGAAGCGGCGTCGCGTCGCGGCCTCGACGGGGTACAGGAGGACGTTCGCGGCCGCCAG
>DATMBD010000137.1:0-2060 GCA_035559355.1 Dehalococcoidia bacterium | reverse complement strand
GCGCCGGGAAGATCATGCGCCGGCTGCTGAAGGCCCGCGAGCTGGGGCTGCCGGAGGGAGACACCTCGACGCTGGAACAGAGCTAGGGGGAAGTCATTTCCATGAAGCGCATCTTTCGCGTCGATTGGGACGTCATTGCCGGGATCCTGGCTGCCGTGCTGGCTTTGGTCCTGCATCTCCTGCACGTCGTAGAAGTAAGTGTGCTCCTGGCCATTGTCTTGGTGCTTCAATCCCTCTTGCTGATCCGGGATCTTCGCCGCGAGGACCAGATTGATCGGACTGTCAGTCTGGCCGAGCGTACCGAGATGGCGGTGAAGTCGATTCAATCCTCACTGAGCCCGCCCGAGGTGCTAGTGATTGGACCGCGACGGTTACGGGCCGAGACCGAGCTGTTTGCTCGCCGCGCCCGGGGAGACATGATCTGGTTCAATGTGTGCCTTCTCATGTTCAAGCCGCAATCCCTTTTTGACACGCTGCTGCGACCGGCCATCGAGAATCCTCTCGTCACGTCAATCCAGTTTATCTGCGACGAGTCCGAGAAGGCCCGCTGGCATGACGACGTCGTGCCAAAGCTGAATGCCTGCGCGAACGGTGGCAAGGTGCGATCGCCGCGCTGGTGCAGCCTCCGCGAGAGCGTGTCGTTCATCCTCGCGGACACGGAGGAGACGGGAAAGACGGAAGCGCTGCTGAGCTTCTGGGGCGAGCCGTTCATGGCCCGCTCCGTCGAGAAAGACGTGCCGCGCTACGTCTTCCACGTCCAGGCACATTCGGAGTTGGTGACGCGCCTCAGTGAGTTAGAGCGCAGCTACCGCTTCACGGGTGTAGGGACGGGAGAGGAACGATGACCGCAACGGCAAGCACATCGCTACCCGGCCTTCTCGGGAGAGACCACTGCCTGCGGCTGTTACGCCAGATGCTCCTGATCCGCCGTTTCGAGGAGAAGTGCGCCGAATTGTACACGCAGGGGAAGATTCACGGCTTTCTGCATCTGTACATCGGCGAGGAAGCGGTGGCCGTCGGCGCCATGCAAGCCCTGACGCCAGAGGACAACATCGTGGCTCCCTACCGCGAGCACGGCCACGCCCTGGCGCGGGGCATCCCGGCGGGCGCGGTGATGGCGGAGATGTTCGGCAAGGCCACTGGCTGTAGCCGTGGACGGGGCGGCTCGATGCACCTGTTCGACGCCAGCCGGCGGTTCTACGGCGGCTGGGCCATCGTCGGCGGCTGGTTGCCGCTCGCCGTCGGCCTGGCCCTGGCAGACAAGATGCAGAACCGCGCGCGGGTGACCGCGTGCTTCTTCGGCGACGGGGCGGTGGCCGAGGGCGAGTTCCACGAATCGCTCAACCTGGCGGCGCTGTGGAAGCTGCCCGTGCTCTTTCTATGTGAGAACAACCTGTACGCCATGGGCACCCACTTGACCCGCCACCAGGCCCAGACCGACATCGCCCGCAAGGCGGCGGCTTACGGCATGCCGGGCGAAGCGGTGGACGGCATGGACGTGCTGGCAGTGGAGAAAGCGGCCCGCCAAGCCGTCGAGGCGGTGCGGCGGGGAGAGGGGCCGCGCCTGCTGGAGGCGCGGACCTACCGCTTCCGCGCCCACTCGATGTATGACCCCGAGCTGTACCGCAGCAAGGACGAGGTCGAACAGTGGAAAAAGCGCGATCCCATCACGACCTTCGCCGCCACGCTGCGCGAGCAGAAACTCCTGGACGACGAGGCGCTGAAGAAGCTGGAAGCCGAAGTCGCTGCCGAGATCGCCACGGCGGTCACGGTCGCGGAAGCCGGGCCGTTGGAGCCTGTGGAGGACCTGTTGAAGGACGTGCATACGCCGGTGACGTGATGGCGCAGATGACGTATCGCGAGGCTGTCCGGGCCGCGCTCCGCGAGGCCCTGCAAAGCGACCGCGCGTCTTCCTGATGGGAGAAGACGTCGGCCGCTACGGCGGGGCGTTCGCCTGCAGCCGCGGCCTGCTGGAGGAGTTCGGCCCCGAGCGGGTGCGCGACGCGCCGCTGTCCGAGTCGGCCTTCGTCGGCGCCGGCATCGGGGCGGCGCTGGGCGGG
>DATMBD010000136.1:0-2106 GCA_035559355.1 Dehalococcoidia bacterium | reverse complement strand
CGCATCTGGCCGGACGTGACCAACTTCATGGCGCCGGCGTTGCAGGAGGAGGATAAGGCGTCCTGAGGTTACGGGGCCTCATTCTTCCCCTTGCCCCTGTCTCCTGCACCCTGCCCTCTGCCCTCTGCACTCTGCACTCTGCCCTCTGCACTCCGCACTCGGGGAGGGATGGGGCCGGGCCGTCTTCACAGAAGGCCCCGCTTCACCAAGCGCTCCACCAACGCCGCCCGCGCGTCGTCGTAGTCGATCGTCGGCTCGCAGGGCGCGACGACAAAGGCGAGGGCAAGCCGCTCGCCGTGAGTGAGGCTAACCTCCGGCTGGCCGAGGCCGATGGCCTCCGCCCGCGCCTTGGCTCGCCCGTGCAGGTAGACGAGCGGCTTCCCCCGCCTGTCCGGCAGGATCTCTATCTCGCGCCAGCCGACGCCACGCACCCCGGTCCCCAACGCCTTCATCATCGCCTCCTTGGCGGCGAAGCGCACAGCCAGCTCGCGCACGCGGCCTCGACAAAAGGCGACTTCGAGGTCGGTGAAGACGCGATGCAGAAAGCGCTTGCCGTGACGGGACAGCACCTTCTCCACGCGGTCGATCTCGACGGCGTCGATGCCGGCTGCTAAGGAGGCCATCCTCAGGATGATAGCGCGGCCTTCGCCGCGGCAGGAGCGGTTGGTGCAGCCGCTACAAAGGGACGGCGCCGCTTTCGTGGCCGGCGTACTTCGACACAAGCGCGAGGAAGCGGCGATAATCGACCAAACCAGAGCATCCGAGGAGCGCTCATGACCGCCCAGCTTATCGACGGCCTGGCTGTTTCCGCGGCTATCCGCGCCGAGCTCACCGAACGCGTCGCCCGCCTGCGGGCCAAGGGCTTCGATCCCGGACTTGCCTTCGTGATCGTCGGCGAGAACCCGGCGTCGATCTCGTACGTGCGCAGCAAGGCGAAGGCCTGCGAGGAGACGGGCCTCAGCAACGAGACGATCAACCTGCCGGAGTCCACCAGCCAGGAGGAGCTCCTGGACTTGGTGCGAAGGTTGAACGCCGACCCGCGTTGGAGCGGCATGATCGTGCAGCTGCCGTTGCCAAAGCACATCGACCCCAATACCGTCGCCTTGACCATCGACCCGGACAAGGACGCCGACGCCATGCACCCGTACAACGTCGGCCGCATGCTCATCGGCATGCCGGGGCCGAAGTCATGCACGCCGAACGGCGTCGTCGAGCTGCTGATGCGAACCGGCAACGACCCGGACGGCAAGCACGTCGTCATCGTCGGCCGGTCGAACATCGTCGGGAAGCCGCTGGCGGCGCTGCTCATGCAGAAGGCGAAGGGAGCCAACGCCACGGTTACCGTCTGCCACACGGGAACGCGGGACTTGGCCTACCACACGCGGCAGGCGGAGATCCTGGTGGTGGCGGCCGGCGTGCCCAACGCGGTGACGGCGGAGATGGTGCGGCCGGGAGCCGTGGTCATAGACGTGGGCAACAACCGCGTGCCGGACCCGACGCGGAAGAGCGGCTTCCGAATGGTCGGCGACGTCGACTTCGAGGGCGTCAAGGAGGTTGCGTCCTGGATAACGCCCGTCCCCGGCGGCGTCGGCCCGATGACGGTGACCATGCTTTTGGCGAACACCGTGGCCGCGGCGGAACGGGCGGCCGGGATGGCGCAGGATTAGCACTCTCGGCGCCTGAGTGCTAAGATTGACCTTGTCAACCGCCATTTGGCGGGTTAGACTCCGCGTAGCGGCTGCTCCGTTGCGAGCAGCCGCGATCTGAATGACAGCGAGGTTCGCCCGAAGTGCCGCTCTACGATTACAGGTGCGCAAGTTGCAGCCACGAATACGAGGTCCGGGAAGGCTTCGACGCGCCTTCGCGTCAGACGTGCCCGCAGTGCGGCGGCGTCGCCAAGCGCCTCCTCCACCCGCCGCCGATCGTCTTCAAAGGCAGCGGCTTCTACATCACCGACAGCCGCAAGGGCCACCAGGCCACTCTCTCCGACAACGGCTACTCCAGCCCTTCGTCAGACAACAAGGACGGCAGCGGAAGCGACAGCAAGTCCGCCGCGGCGACGACATCTTCTACTTCCGCCTCGGAGGCGTCTTCGTCGGACTAACC
>DATMBD010000135.1:0-4876 GCA_035559355.1 Dehalococcoidia bacterium | reverse complement strand
CGAGTTTGACGACGGCGTCGAGGAAGTCGGGGCCGGAGACTCCGCCGCGGCGGCCGGGGTGGACCACCTCCACGGCGCGGCCGTCCACCGCCCGCAGGGCCTCGGGCGGGAAGCGCTGTCCCTCCCAGATCAGGGACAGTTCAGCCTCCGTGAGGGGCTCTGACGGCGGCTCGCCGAGGCGGAGGCGAAAGGGCCAGGAGGGAGCGTAGACCGGACGTTGGAGGGATTGAGCGAGAGCGCGGCAGGCCGCCTGGGGCGGCCGTCCGCAGGACCCAGCCCTGTAAGCGCTGCGGCGGCGGCGAGGGACGCGGCCAGCGCTAGCGGGCGGCGTCATCCTCTTCGCCCTGCCGGGCGTCATATCGGAAGCCCGCCCGCTCCGCGATCAGGCTCAGGAGCCGCTCCGAGATGCCGCGGGGACGGTACATGCCCGTCTCCCACTCAGAGACGGTTTGCTGGCGCGTGCCCAGCTCTCGCGCCATCTCCTCTTGCGTGAGCTTGAGGTGGCGCCGCAGGGCGCGCACGCCGTCCGCGTCCCAGACCGGCTTACGCCTCGGCATGGGGCGCATTTTACACGGTTCCGTGTGATCCTGCTAGAAGGCAAGGTTTCGTTGACACCCGAAAAATCGCGGCGCTACGATCGCGGCACTCCCGAACGAGGTCGGCCCATGAATACGTCCCTGTGCATCTCGTCCGATTCCCACGTGGTGGAGCCGCCGGAGCTGTTCGAGCCGCTGGTCAAGCGTTTCGGGGAGGAGGCGCCCCACATCGTCTTTCGCGAGGACATCGGCCCCCAGCTCTACCTCGGCAACGGCCAGTACGGGCTGGTGATTACGGGTTTCCTGCAGGCGGGATTCGATTTCGGCCGTCCCGACGCGCAGGAGATCCGCAAACTGGGCTACGAGCTGGCGCGGCCTGGCGTCTACGACGTGAAGGCGCGCATCGAAGATCAGGAGCTGGACGGCATCGACGCGGAGGTCATCTACCCCAGCATCATCTTCAACGCTTACCAGATCCCGAACGCCGAAATTTTGAAGGCGACCTTCCGCTGCTATAACGACTGGACCGCCGACTACTGCAAGGAGGCGCCGGACCGGCTCTTCCCGCTCGCCTGCGTGCAGCTCTACGACCTGGACGAGGCGATCGCGGAGATGGAGCGCTGCAAGAAGCTGGGTTTCGTCGGCCTCTGCATCCCCGCGACCGCGCCGCCGGACCGGCCCTATTCTGACCCCTGGTACGACAGGTTCTGGGCGGCGGCCCAGGAATTGCGGATGCCGCTGACGATGCACATCTTCACCGGCGCCACGCCGAATCACGGCATGCCCCACCGGGCAGCCGGCAGCGCCCTGGCCTTCACGGGGATGACGTTCACGATCTACGACATCATCTACGGCGGCGTCGGCGAGCGCTTCCCGGACCTGAAGTTCGTCGTGACCGAGTTCGAGACGGGCTGGATCGCCATGACCTTGAACCGGCTCGACTGGAACTGGTTCCGGGGCGGCGGCGCCCGCACGATGCCGATCCCCAACAAGCCCAGCTACTACTGGCGCCAGAACTTCCTCGCCACCTACGAGGACGACATCCTGGGCATCAGGACGCGCGACGTGATCGGCGTGAACACGCTGATGTGGGGCAGCGATTATCCCCACGGCGATTCCGTCTTCCCCGAGTCGCAGGAGGTCCTAAACCGCATCCTCAAGGACTGCACGCCGGAGGAGCGCTATGCCATGACCGTGAAGAACGTGGTGCAGCTCTACGGTCTGCCGTTCGAGGTCTAGCCGAGACGAAGGACACGCGGCCGCCCCTCACCTTTTGGGTTCGGGGGCCGAAACTCCGCTCCCGGTCGCTCATCGCCAATCGAGCGCCTGCGCTACGGTTGGATTGTCGCGGTCGAGCTGTGTCGTCTTCACGGTCCTGCCGTCCTCCAACTCGACCAGCCTTTGGACCAGGATGCCGGACGCCACGTACTCACTGAGTTTGCTCTCGACAAACTGCGGCTTTATCAGGTCCGCATTTTTGGGATGACACACGTACTCTTTCAGGAACCGAAACACCGGTAGAGTGCCCGGACGCCGAGAGCGTTCGTAGTCGTCGATCAGCCTGATCAGGCGGGCGTCGTCCACCTCCGGGGCAGCCGCGATTTCGAGGGGGTCTTCCCTGCCGGCGGCCCGCACCAGGTCGCGGCTGACGCTGCCGGGAACGCCCATGACGACGATCTGCTTGTCCAGCCTCTGGCGGAGCTTCGCCACCACGCGGACGTAATCGCTATCGCCGGCCATGAGGATGAACGTCCTGACGGCGGGATAATCGAGCGCGACCTCGTAGAGGTCGATGATGATGTTGCCGTCGACCGTGCTTTGTCCGTTCTGCTTCACGGGACAATCAAACTTATCGATTCCCAGATTCCGGAGATCTGCCTCCAGCCCCGCGAGAGCTTGCTGGCTGAAGTCCCCGTAAGCGCGGCCGAAGGCGATGGGCCCGTAGCCTCGCACCTTCTCCATCCACGCATAGAGGTCCGGGGTCTGGTGATGGATATTCCAGAGTGAAGTCGCGACGTTCTCGAGGTCTATGAACAGCGCGACGGGATCTGCCACCTAGTCTGCTCCTTTCTAGGGAGCGCCAGGAGCGGAGTATTCGGCTTTTAAGGTGCGCAGGCGAGCGCTTTCATTGTAGCGAAGCCGGGTTTGACCACGGGAGGTTTGGCGCGGTCATGCGCCTTCACCTGCCGAGGACTAGGGGAGCGACGAGCATCAGCAGGGGGACCAGCGGCCAAATGCGGCCGTGGGCCACGTTGTAGTTCTCCAGCAAGGACCGCCACGATTCTCCGGCGACGTAGTGCCCGAACCCGAACTCGAAGAGGACCGTGAGCGCCATCCACATGACGCCGAGGCCCAGAAGGGCGGCCGCTGACTCGCCGTTCGCGGCCAGGTCCTGGAAGACCGCGATTTCGAACAAGAGGACGCCGCAGAGGACGAGCGTGCTCGCCGTCTGGGCCGCCCTCTCCGATAGCGACGGCCTGAGCACCGCCTCCCGAAAGAGGCCGTTGAGGATGCCGGTGACCATGAAGGCCAGCCAGGCGAGGGCGCCATAGACGAACAGCACGGCCCTCAGGATAGAGTCGGCGGCCGCCAAGGCCAACGCCAGCGCCAAGCTCCGGCGTCTTCCGAGGTCAGGCCCAGGCCGGCCGGGACTACAATGTGACCAGTGAGCCTCGACAAGCTCCGCGGCCGGCTGCTGGTCTCGCTCGTCCTCGGCGCCCTCGTCTTCGTTGGCCTCAGCGCCTACGCCGACTTCGACGCCGTCCTCGACGGCCTGGGACGGTTCCGATGGCAATACCTGCCCCTCGTCCTGGCCCTGACTTCCGCCAACTACGTCCTTCGCTTTTTCAAGTGGCAGTTCTATCTCCGCACCATCGGCGTAGACGGTTTTGAGGCGCGACAGAGCGCCCTCGTCTACTTCGCGGGCTTGGGGATGGTGGTCACGCCGGGGAAGGTAGGCGAGTGGCTGAAGTGCTACCTCCTGCGGGAGCTGCACGGCACGCCCTTTAGCCGCTCCGCGCCGATCGTCATCGCCGAGCGCCTGACCGACAGCCTAGGCTTGGTGGCGTTGGGCGCGGCCGGGCTGATCGTCTTCGGCGATGCCTGGCCAGCGTTCGCAGTCGTGGTCGCGGGCGGCGCCGGCCTGACGTTCCTCGCCCGCAACCAGCGGCTCGCCTATTGGGTCCTGCATCGCCTCGAGAGAGTGCCGGTGGTCTCGCGCTTTGCCCGCCACGCCGAAGAGTTCTACGCCAGCAGCTACGCTCTCCTCTCCCCTTACGCCCTCGGCTCGATGACGTTGCTCAGCGTCGTCTCCTGGGGTTTCGAAGTGCTGGGCTTCTACGCCGTCCTCCTGGGGCTCGGCGTCGAGGGCGGCGGCGACCTGCTGTTGAAGGCCTCCTTCATCATGCCCGCAGCGACCCTTGCCAGCGCCCTCCTGCTTACGCCGGGCGGCCTCGGCGTCGCCGAAGGCGGCATCACCGGCCTCTCGCAGGTCCTGCTCGATCTCTCGAAGGGCGACGCCGCGGTTGCCACGCTGGTGATCCGATTCGGGACGCTGTGGTTCGGCGTCATCGTCGGCCTCGCGGCCCTGGCCCTCGTAGCCCGCTCCCTTCGGCCTCGTCCCGTCCCCGAGGCGGAGGCGGCGCTCGCACCGAGCAGCGAGGGCCGTCCCTAAGGACGCAGAACCATGAAGCTCGGTCTGGAGAATGCGGCGGCGCGGGCGGCTGGCCTTTCCGTTTTGCTCAGCGCCGTCCTCATGGTCGCCAAGATCGTTGTCGGCCTGACGCAGGACAGCGTAGCCGTCTTGTCCGACGGCCTGGACAGCGGCCAGGACCTCTTCGCCGCCGCCCTCGTTCTCGTCAGCATCGAGATCGGCTCCCGGCCCGCCGACCCGGGCCATCCGTACGGCCACGGCCGCGCCGAGACGGTGGCGGCTACGCTCCAGGCCATCCTCATCGGCGGGGCGGGCCTTTACGTTCTCGCCCGGGCCGTGACCCGGCTGCTGGACCCGCCGCCTGCCATCGGCATGGAGATCAGCCTGGCAACCATGGCCATGAGCTTGGCCTCCAACCTCGCCCTCGTCCAATACACGAGCAAGGTCGCCCGCTCCACGGGCTCGCCGGCTCTGGAGGCGGAAGCGCGCCACCTGCGCACGAACGTCGCCCAGGCAGCGGCGATCATCATCGGCTTGGTCCTGGTCGAGGCCACGGGGGAGATCGGCTTCGACCCCTTGGTGGCTATCGGGCTGGCCGCCTACCTGACGTGGACGGCGGGCCGCATCCTCTGGGCAGCCCTGCAGGACGTCCTGGACACCAGCCTCCCGGCCCGCGAGGTCCAGCAGG
>DATMBD010000134.1:0-2480 GCA_035559355.1 Dehalococcoidia bacterium | reverse complement strand
CGCCTGCACGCCCGCCATCGCGTCCTCTACCACGGCGCAGCGGCTGGGCGGCACACCCAGGCGTGACGCGAGCTCCAGCAGCGTGGCGGGCGCGGGCTTGCCCGGCAGGCTCAGGCGCTCAGCATCGACACCGTCGACCTTGGCGTCGAACAGCGCCAGGACGCCCGCGGAGCGAAGGAAGCTTTCCGCGTGCTTGCTGGCCGAGAAGATGCCCGTTTTCAGGCCCTTCGCCCTGAGGGTGTTTATGAATTCGATCGTGGACGGGAACACGGCGACGCCCCGCGACTCCAGGAGCCGCATGAGGACCCTGTCTTTGCGATTCCCCAGCCCCCAAACCGTATCGATGCCTGAATCCGACGGCGTGCCGAGAGGAAGAGCGATGCCGCGCGAAGCGAGAAAGCTGATCACTCCGTCCAAGCGGGGCTTGCCGTCCACGTACCGCCGGTAGTCCGCATCGCTGTCGAAAGGCTCCCAGGCGCCCGGAGACCTGGACTTCAGGAAGTCGTCAAAGGCCTCTTTCCAGGCGGCGGCGTGCAGGCGTGCCGTGTCGGTCACGACGCCGTCCATGTCGAACAAGACGGCTTCGAAGCGCGTAACGTCCAGTGTGGCCCGCTTCGGGGCTTGGGTCTGCATCGCAGCTGATCGGCGCCCTCGAGTCCGGCGCAGCACCCATTGTCGCACGCAGGCCACCTTCGGCCGCCAACATCCCGCCAGACGGCCCTTCCGGGCGGGGCTCGGCGTGGTTCATGCTGAGGCGTGCACCCGGCTTTCGGGAAAGGCTCAGCCGGAACAGCACGGGGCAATGAGAAGAGAGGTCTAGGCGGAACGAATGAACCGCGAGTCGCAAGCGGATGGCGGCACGCCGGATGCCCAAAGGCTCGGCTTCGGCGCCGTGGCCGACTTCGCCGCTGCCCGCGCCGGTCTTGCCGATGAGACCTGGGCCTTGCTGGAGGAAGACTACGAGCCGGCGCTCGAACGAGAGCTGGAGTCGCGGTTCGCCGTCGCGAACGGGTTCATCGGCATGCGCGGGTCTTTGGACGTTCCCTCGGAGGCGTCGCTCCCGCGCACCTACGTCGCCGGCCTCTACGCGCACCGGCCCGGACCGCCGCCGCTCAGCGCGCTCGTCCCCGCGCCTAACGCTTTTCCCATTCGTCTGACGGTGGACGGCGTCAGGCTGGACATCTCCCAGGGAGAGGTCCGCCAGCATGCCCGCCTGCTCCACTATCGCGAAGGCTCGCTGCGGAGCCTGTGGCGGCAGCGACTGCCCGATGGCCGGGAGGTCGGCCTGGAATCGGTGCGCTTCGCGGCTATGAACACGCGGCAGGTCGCCGCTCAACTCCTGCGCCTGCGATTCGACCGCGCTTCCGAAGTCGAATTTGCCCTGGAGGAAGGAGCGGATTCCGGCAGCCTCACGCCGCTGGCGGACACGCCGCAGGTCTGGGTCGCTGGCGGAGGCCATCGCTTCGTGGCCTGCTTGCGCGTGTTGCAAGTCGCGATAGACGGTCGGCCGGCTTCGGACTGGATCGACGCTGCCGGCCTTCCCGTTTCCTTCGCGTGCCAGCGCGAGCTTTCGCTCGTCCTTCTCACAGCTTACGGCCTCGGCGAGGAGCCAGAGCGCGTCAGGACTGCGGCCGCATCCGCGCTCAGCGAAGCCCGGGGCTCGACCTTCCCGGCGCTCCTCTCGCGTCATGGTGGGCTTTGGGAGTCGCGCTGGCAGGCCAGCGAGATCGTCGTCGAGGGAGACGAGGAAGCGCAGAAGGCCTTGCGCTTCGCCGTCTTTCATCTCAACGGCGCGGCGCGGCCCGGCGATGCCGCCGTCTCCATTGCCGCCCGCGGCCTGACGGGCGATGGCTATCTGGGACACGTCTTCTGGGACACGGAGGCGTTCATCCTGCCGTTCTTCACTTTTACCTGGCCGGAGGTCGCGCGCTCACTGCTCGAGTACCGCGTCCGGACCTTGCCCGCGGCACGGGCCAAAGCGCAGCGCCTCGGCTTCCGCGGCGCCTTCTACGCCTGGGAATCGACCGATACGGGCGAAGAGTCCACGCCTCCCTACGCCCTCGGACCTCATGGCGAAGTCATCGCCATCCGCAACGGCGACCTTGAGAAGCACGTCAGCGCCGCCATCCCCTACGCCGTCTGGCGATACTGGCTCGCCACGCACGACGAGGATTTTCTCCTGCGCGGCGGCGCCGAGGTGATGCTGGAGACGGCGCGTTTCTGGGCCAGCTGCGCCCGTCTTGAGCCGGACGGCCAGTTTCATATCCGCCATGTAATCGGCCCGGACGAATACCACGAGGACGTCGACGATAACGCCTACACCAACTACATGGCCCGGTGGACCATCGAGCGGGCCATCGACACGGCGCGCCTGCTTTCGGAAAGGCATCCGCCCGAGTGGCGAGACCTGGCGGCCAAGACGGGCCTCACGGATCAGGAGCTCGCGGACTGGGAACGAGTCGCTTCCGCGTTGTACCTGC
>DATMBD010000133.1:0-2301 GCA_035559355.1 Dehalococcoidia bacterium | reverse complement strand
CCTTATTTCGCCCTTCCAGCCCGATCCGTCTGACAACTTGCCCCGCGATTGGAGGCGCAACCATGCCGGACCGGAGCATACAAATCGTCAACCCTGTGGTGCAGAACTGGAGACGGCGAGCAGCCGAAGACCCCGAAGGCTTCTGGGCTGAAGCCGCTCGTCTCCTGCCTTGGGCGCGATCCTGGGACCGCGTGCTCGACTGGCGCCCGCCGGACTTCCGCTGGTTCGTGGGCGGCGAGACGAACATCGCCTACAACTGCCTCGACCGCCACGTCAAACAAGGCCGCGGCGGCGTCGCCGCCCTAATCGCCCTCGACGAGCGGGGCGGGCGGCAGGTCTTCACCTACGCCCAGCTCCTGCACGAGGTCAAACGCACGGCGGCGGGCCTGAGGGCTCTCGGCATCGGCCCGGGAGACCGTGTCGCCGTCTATATGTCCACCTGCGCGGAGGCGATCGTCCTCATGCTCGCCTGCCTGCGCATCGGCGCCGTGCACCTCGTCGTGTTCGCGGGCTTCGGCGCGGGCGCGCTGGCGGAGCGAATCAAGCTGGCGGGAGCCAAGGCGCTCTTCGTCTCGGACGTCACTTACCGGCGCGGCAACGACGTGGCTCTGCTCGGCATCGTCGAGGCGGCCCTGGGAGCGGAAGGCGCGGGCGGCGTCGTTGAACGGATCGTCGTCTTGAAGCGCCGGCCGGAGAGCGCGCTGCCCTCCGGCGCAATCACCTGGCAGCAGTTCCTCGCTGCGGGTGAGGGCCATTCCGCCGAGCCCGTCTTCCTGGAGTCGAACACGCCTGCCTACATCCTGGCCACCTCCGGCACGACGGCGAGGCCGAAGCTGGCCGTGCACGTGCACGGCGGCTACCAGGTCTACATCCACGCGATGGCGAAGTGGGTCTTTGGCCTGGAGCCCCACGACGTCTGGTGGGCAACGTCCGACATCGGCTGGGTGGTCGGCCACAGCTACATGGTCTACGCGCCGCTGTTGGTGGGGGCGACGACGCTGGCCTACGAGGGCGCCATCGATTATCCCAGCGTGGAGACGGTCTACCGCCTGTTCGAGGAGAATGGCGTCACGGGCGTGTTCACCTCCCCGACTGCCATTCGGGTGTTGATGCGCGCGGGCGCGGAGCCGGCCCGCAAGCACGACCTCTCTTCGATTGCGCGCGTGTTCTCCGCCGGCGAGGTGCTGAACCCGCCAGCGTGGGAGTGGTTCCAGAAGGAGGTCTTCGCGGACCGCATCCCGGTGATCGACCACATGTGGCAGACGGAAACCGGCGGGCCGATAGTCGGCATTCCCTACGGCATCGGCATGCTGCCGATCAAGCCGGGCTCGGCGGGCCTGCCGCTTCCGGGCATCGAAGCGGCGGTCATGACGCCGGAGGGCGAGGAGTGCCGGCCCGGCGAAAAGGGCATTTTCGTCATCAAGCGGCCGTTCCCGGGGCTGACGCCGCAGCTGTGGGCGGAGCCGGAGCGCTACGGCTCCGACTACTGGCAACGCATTCCTGGTTCGACCGTCTACTTCAGCGGCGACGCCGCTCACTTCGACGAGGACGGCTACGTCTGGTTCAGCGGCCGCGCCGACGAGATCATCAAGATCGCGGCCCACCGCATCGGCACGATCGAAGTCGAGAGCGCGATCCTGCGCCATCCGGCCGTCGCCGAGGCCGGTTGTACGGGCCGCCCCGACGAGCTGCGTGGCGAGGTAATCTCAGCCTTCGTCGTCCTCAAGAACGGGCAGGAGCCTTCCGAGGACCTCCGCAAGCAGATCCTGGAAACCGTGCGGCAAGAACTGGGGCCGGTGGCGGTCTTCGGCGAACTGAACTTCGTGGACGTGCTGCCCAAGACGCGCAGCGGCAAGATCATGCGCCGCGTTCTCAAGGCGGTGACCCTCGACCGCGACCCCGGCGATATCTCGACGATTGAGGACGAAGGGTCGGTTGATGAAGCGCGGGAGGCTTGGCGGCGAATGAAGGCGGACATCGGTGCGCGGTAGCCGGCCGTTGACGCGGATGAGGGTGGTTGACATGTCCCTTCCGGCTGCTCGACTATCGCCGCAGTCGGAGTGCTGAAGCGGATTCGAGGAGGAGAGAAATGGCAGGGACGTTTCGCGCGGATCAGGTGGGGAGCTTGCTCAGGCCCCCTGAGCTCCTGAAGGCGCGTGAGGAGTTCACGAGCGGCCAGATCACGCGGGACCAGCTGAGGGAGGTCGAGGACGCCTGCGTGCTCAAGGCGCTCGAAATGCAGAAGCAGACGGGCATCTCCGTCTATACGGGCGGGGAGTACCGGCGATCGGGCTGGGCCTC
>DATMBD010000132.1:0-3653 GCA_035559355.1 Dehalococcoidia bacterium | reverse complement strand
TCCTGCAGGACCTCTGCATCGGTAAAGAACTGTCCGCCGCCCTGGCCACCAGGCGCAACACCGCTGCGCACGGCTCTTTCAAGGGATGCGGGCCGCTAGCGGCGTAAATCGGGACGTTTGTGTCAAGAAAGAACGCCAGGGCTATGCGCCTCGTCCAACAGCCTACTGAGCTCGTCAGGGCTCATAGGCTTTCCGACCTCGAGTCCGGCTAGCCGCTCCGCGGCACGCTCGCGCCGTTTACGAACGATATCCTCTTCGTAAGCGCGATCGATCAGCTCCTGCACTACGCGCGTAATCGACACGTTCTTTTCGTGCGCCAGCTCAATGTGCGGCAAAGGCTGCCGTACATTGAGCCTCGCATGGAGGGCCTGGGCCGCGCGGCTATCGGCTTCTCGATCGTGCCCTGCGGCCCAATGACGCCCAGGCCCTGAGGACCGTCTGCAAAGGCCCCAGCTGGCGCAGGAAGCCCGCGTAGGTGCGCTCGCCCGTGATCAGCTGGCACAACCAGCGTCTCAGCAGCTCGCTGCGGCGGAGCATGAAGTAGCAGGGTCGCGGCGTGTAATGGTAGGCGTCCCGCAGCAGCTTCGCGAAGCGGATGTCCGGCATCAGCTCACGCTCGACAGCCGTTTCGTAGGACTCCAAGCCCCTCTCCTTCCCGTCCAGGAAGCGCAATAGGCGCGCGGCGGCAAGCTCGCCGCTCACGAACGCCGCGTAGATACCCTCGCCGGACATGGGGTCGACGAGCCCGGCGGCGTCGCCCACGAGCAGCGTCCGGCCCTTGACGATGGGCTTGCCCTCGTCCCTGGTCGGCAAGTGGTGACCGCGAACGTTTACCATGCGGTTCTGGCCGAGGCCGTAATGGCCGCGCAGCCTCGCCAGGTGCTGGCGCAGACGGCCTCCTTCAGAATGCCAGCCTCCGCAACCGACGTTGAGGTGGTCCGCCTTCGGGAAGGACCAGCCGTAGCCGCCGGGCATGCTGCCCAGCTCCAGGGCCAGCGTGTCGCGCCAGGAAGCGGGCACCTCGCCTCCACAGCCGTCTTCCCCATACAAGAAGTTCGCCTCCAGCGCCACCGCTGGGTCGGTCACGGGCTGCAAGCCCGACAAACGGCCGACGACGCCGTTCGCGCCGTCGGCGCCCACCAACGCAGCGGCCTCGCAGACGCCGCCGTTTACCGCCACCCGCACGCTCCCGTCTCCGAATTCGATGTCGCGCACCTGACTTCCGCCCCGGAACTCCGCCCCCGCGCGGCATGCCTCTTCCAAAAGGTAGGCGTCCAGCCGGCGGCGCTGGGTCATGTAGACGAGCGTTTGCGGGTACTCGTAATCGAAAAAAGCGCCCAGCCGGAAGCTGAAACGCACGCGGTTCACCGTCCGCTCCACCACCGGCGACAGGTCTACGGGCGCGCGGTGGAAGGCGCGCGCGGTGACGCCGCCGCCGCAGGGCTTGTCGCGCGGGAACTCGGCCCGGTCCAGCAGGATAACGCGGG
The DNA here is from genome assembly GCA_035559355.1 of Dehalococcoidia bacterium. Classification (GTDB taxonomy): domain Bacteria; phylum Chloroflexota; class Dehalococcoidia; order DSTF01; family WHTK01; genus WHTK01. The sequence goes on along the minus strand of DATMBD010000132.1, from coordinate 2,166 downwards.
CGCCGGCTCTGGCGAGATAATAGGCGGTGGTGGAACCCGAAGGGCCTGCGCCGACGACGGCAACGTCGTACTTGGGCACGGGGAAAGTCTAGCAAGCCCGCCCGCCTCAGCGAAGCCCGCCGCAGCTTGTCTGTGCGCTGGGAGTCTGGCGGCTCTAAGCCACCGCAACCGCGGCCGCCACGAGGAGCATGACCTGCATGCCGATGCCCGCCACCAGGAGAGCGTAGCCCACCATGCGCTCCCAGCTGTGAAGCAGGACGGCCAGGACAAAATCGAGGACGGCGATGGCGAAAGCGGAACGCGGGATATCGAGCAGGACCGACTTGTCGCTTATCTGCTCGATGCCGCCAGAGGCAGGGAACCGCAGCGCCAGCGTCCGGTCGAGGCCGGGGTACATGTCCAGCACGTAGCCCAGCACGACAGCGAAAGCGGCGACGAGGACAAGGGCGAGGCCCCTCGCGGCCGGGTCCAGCCAAAATGACTGCGCACCCACGCCGCGGCGGCGTACCGCCTGGCGCTGCTCCTCCAGGACGCCCCGCGCCTGGTTGGATTGGATCGTCTGGGCAAAGAACACGGGGTCAGGCACCGAAATGCCGTATGTTTCGCTCGGCGTCTGCACGTAGAGCACGTCCTTGGGTGAGCGGTGCGTGGAGTAGAACAGAACCTCGCCGATGGACTCCACCGCCGCCCTGCCGACGTGGTGGCCGGGCCAGTTGACGCCATCGATCTGCAGGTTGTCCGTCTCCTCCCCTGGGAGGAGGCGTTCGATGTTTGGCAGCGGCACCACCTGACGCAAGCTGCCCCAGCGGATCGAGAGCGCGTTGCGGTCGACAACGTACTGCAGCGAGCTGCAGCTCCACGTCCAGTAGCCGTAGAGGGCCGCCAGGCACAGCAGGAAGCCACCCGCGAACAGCGGCGCCATCTGGCCGAGCTGCGGTTCCATAGTCAGGCCTTGGTAGAGCAAGAGAGCGCCGACGGCCAGGGACACGAGCGCAATCCCCGCTCCGAAGAGCGTCCCGGGCGCGCTGATGGGCTTGAAGACCGTGAACGAAGGCATACCTATCGCGGCAGTCAGACGAGCCGCGGACGCTTCAGACGGACGCCGGCTGTCTCATGGGCACGGGCGTGCACCAGTGCAGGTATTTCGGGTTGCGGCCGTAGATGATATCGAAGTAAAGCTTCTGCAGCTGCTTGGTGATCGGCCCAACGTCTCCGTTGCCCACCGGGCGGCGGTCGACCTCGAGGATCGGCGTGACGTGGGCGGCTGTGCCGGTCATGAACACCTCGTCGGCTACGTACAGCTCTGAGCGGTCGATGGTGCGGGACTCGACCTCCACGCCCAATTCCGTCTGGGCCAGCTCCATGACCGTCGTCAGCGTAATGCCTTCGAGAACGTTATCTGAACGGGCCGGCGTGATGATGCGGCCGTTGCGGATGATGGCGATGTTCTCGCCGCTGCCTTCGGCGATGTGGCCGTCCTGATTCAGGAGGATGGCCTCGTCGTAGCCGTTCTGCATCGCCTCCGTCTTGGCCAAGGCGGAGTTCAGGTAGCCCGCAGTCGTCTTGGCCCGCGCCGGGATCGACGTGTCTTCGACCCTTCGCCAGCTGGACGTCTGCACGCGAGCGCCGGCATCGATGTCCAGATACGGTCCGAACGGCGCCACGAAGATCAGGAGGTCGTCCTCCAGGTCATGGACGCGCACGCCGATGGCCTCGGAGCTCTTGTAAGCCAGGGGCCGGATGTATTGGTCCTCGCGGATGTTGGAGCGCTGCACCACTTCTGTGACCAGGCGCGTCAGCTCTTCGTCCGTCTCGCTGATGTTGATGCGACAGATCTTGGCGCTCATGCGCAGGCGCCGGAGGTGCTCCGGCACCTTGAACATGTAAATCGTCTCGCGTTCCTCGTTCCAATTGCCGCGGATGCCCTCGAATACGCCGGTGCCGTAGTTGAAAGCATGGGTCATGATGCCGATCTTGGCTTCGGCCAGCGGCACGATTTGCTTTTGAAAGTAGGCATACGGCGTCGACATGCTGAAAGAACCTCCGGCGCGGGGGCTAGCTTGGTTGGCCGATTATAGGCGCCTGGACTCGGCAGCGGCAAGCGAACCTTGGGCCGAGCCCTGGCGCCGTTAGGCTTTCCGGAACCGGCCGCTCTCGCCCACCCGG
>DATMBD010000131.1:0-2067 GCA_035559355.1 Dehalococcoidia bacterium | reverse complement strand
AGGCGACGGTGATTCCGTCGCCGCCGGGGATCTCGAAGGTCCGATCGAGCAGCCGGAACCGCGTGGCAAGTGCGGGTGCCTCACTCGTGAGCGCCGCTAGCATCTCGGCGCTGGCGGCGATGCCGCCCGGCGCCACCGCCTTCAGCAAGCGGGCCCCGATGTTCACGCTCGGCCCGACGAGTGCCAGCGCCGAATTGGCCGTGGGCTCCACCGCGCCGATCGCCACCTCGCCGAGCGTCAGGCTCATGCGCACTGATGCACCTGGCCCATGACCGCAGCCGGCCTCGCAGCGCTCTTGATCGAGCGCCGCGCGGATGGCGAGGGCGGCCCCGGCGGCCTCCGCCGCGGACTCGAAGTAGAGCAGCACGCTGTCACCCTCGAAGTCCTTCACCTGACCGCCGTGCGCGAGCGCGATATCGGCGACCAGTCCGGCGAAGCATTGGACGACGCCGAGCACCGTTTCCGGCGGGTGGCGCGCGATCAGCCGGGTCGAACCGGCGATGTCCACGAAGAGCGGGGCGAGCCGACGCCGCATGGCGTCCTCCTCGTGCGCATAGACGGCGGGAAGCCGCCCGCAGTTACACGGAAGACACCCGTGGGGAACCGGCCGCACGCAGGCTGTCCCCGTAACTCCCTGGAGAGACCTCAGCGGAGCCCTGTCGAAGCCAGCACAGTTGGCTGTGAGGCAATAGTCAAAACTATCCCCACGCCAAGGCCATAGAGTAAGTGCGCAAGACTCGCTGAGACCAAGGGTCTCGTCCCCTTCGGCGCTGTAACACCAAAGAGGCCCCAACCAAAGGCGGGATAGAGGATGACCCACGGCAGGAGAGTTGTTGCCAGCCCCCACAGGAGAGCAGGAACGACGTGGTACTCCGGCAGCGGAACCCAAAGGGCGAGGTAGAGGAGAGGGTACGTCAGGGCCAGGCTAGCGCCAGTAACGTAGTGAAAGATCCAACCTGCAGCCAGCTCGTTTCTGACGGAGCTGGACTTCACGATGTCCTCGTGGGCGAAACGTCCACGAAGGATGCCGAGGGCCCATCGACCGAGGGCCCGATTTCCGCCTCAGCTACCGTGAGACGTAATGCCTACGCGCTCAGCGACGCTGTCGACGATGTCCATCAACCCGGTGCCCACTAAGCCGCCGACAGCGGACCACACGAACAGCACCATCGTGCCAGCCATAGTCCCCTCCTCAACTGCCGCCGCGCACCTGCCTGATCTCCTCGCGTAGCTCATGCACCTCGCGGCGAAGGTCGTCCGTTTCGCTCACGCGGCGCCCGCGATGGCTGCACACAACACCGTCGCCCATCACCCCCCGCCTCATGCGGGCGCAAAAGATCATCATGGCGACGATGAACAGCAGCCCGAGGAGAGGGACGATCCACCACACCCCCCACATCGGCACTCCCCATGATCCTGGTCCCCACATGGCCATCTCCCTCCGGTCGCGGCTTTTCCATCCTGCCCGCCGCGTCCTGACGCTCCTTTGCCGACCCTATAGACGGAGGCCAGTCCCCGGACGATACGCCGGGCATATCGCCAGCCCCGGTGCTCCGACGAGGAGATTGCCTCTGGGCTGTTCGTGAACGCACCCGAGGGGCGCGGCCAGGCGCGTGTTTGGTTGGGCCTATCGGCCGGTATCGAAGCGAGCCGCGCCGCGTCATTGCCATCGGGAGAGCCGCAGGCCAGGCAAAGACGCGTTGCCGGACCAGATCGAGGATCGAGTGCTGGATTGCCCGGCTGGTGCGAAACCTCCAGGCAGGGGGCGAGGCGGGCCGTCAGTCCCAGTTCGTCGTCGACGCGCGTCAGCAGCATCGCGCCACCATCCGAGCTGGCGTCGGGCTGGTGGAAGCGCTCGCCACCAGTGGCCTCGGAAAGTGCTGGCCCCCGAACGTCAGCTCCGCCCGTCGACGATCGGGCCGCCGGCGCTCAGCGACGTTCCCGCCGCGGGCGGTGTCGGCGCCGTCACGCGGCCGTTGGGATCGCGATTGGCGCGGAAGCGATCGATGTTGAGAGCCTCGGCGGCGAGATCGACCTCCGTCTGCAGGCGCCGGCGGAACTCCTCGA
>DATMBD010000130.1:0-5076 GCA_035559355.1 Dehalococcoidia bacterium | reverse complement strand
AGACCTACTTGGTCGAGACTGCTGCGCACGGCCATGATCTGGGTCAGAACCTCCTCGCAGTCTCGTCCCGATTCGATCATGCGCTGAATGCCCTGGACCTGACCCTCGATGCGGCGAAGTCGGGTCGTAATGCTAGTGCGGGCTTCCTGCATTCGTCACTTCCTGGTCTTGACATACCCCCACGGGGTATGTACAGTATAGAAGCAACGTCCCCGGCGAGTCAAAGGCCTGTAGCCTGGCCGGGCAAGAGGAGGAAGTTAGCAATGGCGAAGCCCGCTGACGTGACGGACAGCAGCTGGGAGACTGAAGTGCTGAAGGCCGATAAGCCCGTGCTCGTCGACTTCTGGGCGCCTTGGTGCGGCCCCTGCCGCATGGTGGCGCCGATCGTCGAGGAGCTGGCCGAGGAGTACGACGGCAAGGTCGAGTTCCGGAAGCTCAACACGGACGACAACCCCCGCACGGCCGCCAAGTACGGCGTCCGCAGCATCCCGACGCTGCTCGTCTTCAAGCAGGGGCAGCCGGTGGGCCAGATCATCGGTTTCCGGCCCAAGTCCGACCTGAAGAAGCGCCTGGACGAGGCGCTGGCCTGACGATCTCCGCTTTCCCGAAGGGAGCCACTTCCAGGGGCTCCTCGTTCTGAGGAGCCCCTGACTTCGAACGGACGGTACTCTTGATCAAGAACTACGACATCGTCATCGTCGGCGCGGGGCCCGCCGGTCTCGCCGCTGGCCTCTACGCTGCCCGGGCCCGCCGCAAGACGCTGCTCATCGAGCGGAACATCACCGGCGGCCAGATCGCGCTGACGGCGTCAATCGAAAACTACCCGGGCATCATGGAGATAAACGGCTTCGACCTAGGCCAGGCGATGCTGCAGCAGGCGGAAAAGTACGGGCTGGAGACCGCCTTTACGAAAGTGACGAAGATCGAGCCCCAGGAGGGCGGCCACCTGGTCAAGACGGAGGAAGGCGATTACATGGCCAAGGCCGTGATCGTCACGGCCGGGGCCGATTACAACAAGCTCGGCGTCCCAGGCGAGGAGCGTCTGACCGGCTTCGGCGTATCCTACTGCGCCACGTGCGATGCCGCGTTCTTCAAGGACATGGAAGTCGCCGTGGTGGGTGGTGGCGACGCGGCCATGGACGAGGGCCTCTTCGTGACGCGTTACGCCTCCAAGGTCTACGTCATTCACCGCCGCGACCAGCTGCGGGCGAGCGCAGTGCTCCAGGAGCGCGCCTTCGCCAACCCCAAGATGCACTTCATCTGGAACACCGTCGTCGAGTCGATCGACGGCAAAGATGCCGTGGAGTCCCTGCACCTCCGCAACGTGGTCACCGGCGAGGAGTCCGACCTGCCGGTCGCAGCCGTATTCATCTTCATCGGCCAGACCCCCAACAGCTCCTTCCTGGAAGGGCTGGTGGAAATGGACGCCGGCCGCCACGTCATCGTCAACGCCTGGATGGAGACCAGCGTGCCCGGCATCTTCGCGGCTGGCGACATCCGCAACAACGCCGCCCGCCAGGTGGTCACCTCCGCGGGCGATGGCGCTACAGCCGCTATCCGCGCCGACCACTACATCTCGTCGCACTTCAAGAGCTGACCTCTGCCCGGCGAGTTGGCGCGGCGACGTGGCTGCCCGCGCGTTACCTTTAGGCGGGCCGCACCCGCGGCCTACCTTCGCAGGCTTCTCCTGAGGTGCGCCTCGTGGCGCAGGGCTTCCTCCAGCGGCAGGTCCGCGCCCAGCCGTAGGGCGCGGCGGGCGAGGAGCAGGGCATCGCGCGGTTGGGCGAGCAGCCGCCGCGCGACGTCCTCGGCGCGACGGTACAGCTCGGTGCGCGGCGCTTGCCACTGCACGAGCCCGAAATCGAGCGCCGTCGTCGCATCGATGGGCTCGCCGGTTGCCAGCATGTGCAAGGCTCGGCCCGGCCCTATGGTGCGAGGCAGCGTCTGCGTGCCGCCGGCAGTGGGGACGTAGCCAAGCGCCGCCTCCGGCAGGCCGAGGAGCGCGTCCTCGGCGGCGATGCGGAAGTCGCACAGGAGGGCGAGCTCGCAGCCCGCGCCCAGCGTGTAGCCGTGGACGGCGGCGATCGTAGGCTTGGAGAAATGCAGCAGCCGGCCCCACAGATCACGTTCCAGCCGGGCCCGGCGGGACGCAACCAAAGACGGCGCGCTGCCGAACTCGGAGATGTCCGCCCCGGAGGAGAAGGCGCGCTCGCCGGCGCCGCGGAAGATGACCACCCCCAAATCGACGTCCAGCTCCACGGCGTCGAGAAGCGCCCAGAGCTCGTCCCGCATGCGCAGGTTGAGGGCATTGAGGACGCGCGGCCGGTTGAGGGTCACCCAGGCGATGCCGTCGCGCGCCTCGTAGAGGAGAGTCTCGAAGGCCAAGGCTCCCTAAAGTTACACGAAGCGGACCTTGTCCAGGCGGCGGAAATCATGCACGGATTCGATCCAGCGGATGGTGCCTGAGCGGGAGCGCATGACCAACGAGTGCGTGGTCGCCCCTGTGGCCGTAAGGGTGACGCCCTTCAACAATTCGCCGGTGCTGGCGCCGGTGGCGGCGAAGAACACGTCGTCGCCGGACACCAGCTCCTCCGTGGTGTACACGTGATTCAGGTCAAGCCCGGCGTCGAGGCACTTGCGGCGTTCGGCCTCATCGCGAGGCCAGGGCTTGCAGAGGATGGCCCCGCCCGTGCAGCGCAACGCCGCCGCGGTGATCACGCCCTCCGGCGTGCCGCCGATGCCCATCAGCACGTCAACCCCTGAGTCCGGCAAGGCGGCTTGAATGCCTGCCGCCACGTCCCCGTCAGAGATCATCTTCACGCGCGCGCCGGCAGCCCGGACTTCGGCGAGAAGCTGCTCGTGACGCGGCCGGTCGAGCATGACCACCGTCACGTCCGTGACCTTGCGCCCCAGGGCGCGGGCGATCTTCCGCAGGTTCTCGGCCACGGGGGCGTCGATGTCGATGACGTCGCGGGCCTCCGGGCCAACCGCGATCTTGTTCATGTAGAAGACCTCGCGCGCCACCCGCATGGCGCCCCTAGCGGAGAGAGCGATCACCGAGATGGCGCCGGGCAGCCCTTTGGCCAGCAGCGTCGTCCCGTCTATGGGGTCCACGGCCACGTCCACCTGCGGCGGCGAGCCATCGCCGATGCGCTCCCCGTTGTAGAGCATGGGCGCCTCGTCCTTCTCGCCCTCGCCGATGACCACCACGCCATCCATCCGGATGCCGTCCAGGGTGAAGCGCATGGCGTCGACGGCGGCCTTGTCGACCAGGTTCTTGTCGCCTTTGCCCATGTACTGGACGGCGGCCATGGCGGCAGCCTCGGTCACGCGCACGAGCTCCATCGCCAAGTTGCGTTCGACGGGTTGACGTTCGGCCTTGGGGACGGCGGTCTGAGCCACGGTTGTCCTCCTTCCGCTGGCTGCCGCTTTCGGCGGCGCGGGCGTCACCGGCGATGCAGGCGCCGGCCCCTAGACGATCCGCCTTGCGCGCGCCGGAGTAAAGTGCCAAACGGCCACCGAGGAGTGAAAGCGGCGTATCGCCGGGCGTTGGGTTGGCTCCCGCCCCCGTCCGGGTTCGCCGTGGCTAGCGTGCGACTGCCTGGAGGGCCTCTTCCAGTTCCTGCAGGCTCGTCGGTCCTTCGAACTTGGCCGCGATCTTGCCCTGCTTGTCGATGACGAAGAACCAGGGCTCGCTGCGCAGGCCCCACTCCTTCACGGCGTCCGCGACCTCCGACTGAGGGTCGCCGGGCTTCTTGTAGAACTCGACGTGAATGAACTCCACGCGGTCGCGGTAGCGCGGGAAAAGCTTGCGCATGATTTCCATCTCGGGCCCGCAGAGGCGGCTGGTGCAATAGCCGGGCACCGCGAAGAGGACCAGCACCGGCCGCCCGGCCGCGATGGCGTCGGCGATGGTCGAGGTGTGCATGTCTGCCGAAGGAGTGGCCGAAGAATCGATCTGGGCGATGTCGGACACGTCCGCGGCGGTCAGATTGCGGCTCCGGGGAGCGTCTGCGCCTATAGGCGGCGTCGTCGCCTGCGCCGCGACCATGAAGCTGGGCCGGATCGTCTGCTTGCGGCCGTTGGCCTCAATCTGCATCTCCACGCCCCAACGGCCTGCTCGGTCGAAGACAACCTGGGCCGTGTAGACGCCGATTTCCTCTCCAACGTTGAAATGCTGATGGCGGCTCCCGTCCGCGTGGACGTGCTCGACTTGCTGGGGGATGCCCGCGTCGCGGGCGGGCACGCGGGAAACCGCATCCATTTCGAAACGCTTGACCTCCTCGCCTGCGGTCAGGTCGTAGAAGGTCAGGTGCACCTTCGCGTCTATGACCAAGCTCCCGTCCGGCGCCTGGAGGCCGAACGCAAACCGGTTGGGGCCCACGGTTAGCTCCGTGTTCGCCAGGATAGGCGCGAGTCCGTCCTTGCCGATGGTAATCGTCTCCGGAAATTTGGCGCTGGCGCCGCCCCCGCAGGCGCTCAGCGACGCGACGGCGATGCAAGCCAGAAGCACGAGGGCGAAGAGCTTTGTGGGCACGTTCACAAGCGATCGTACCACGTTTCGCTGTGACGTCGAGCCGCGGGCGCGGCAGGACGGCCGGCCGGCCGCGCCGACCCGGTAGGTCTACAGACCCGAGCCCCCGACGGGCCGCGCTAACGTGCCGGCGGGAGAAGCTCCCGACCGTCCGGATTCAACAGGAACAATGGAGCGCCGCCGCAGGACGCGACCTTCGCCAAGGCGTGTCTTTCCTCCGAGATGTAGCGACATCTCAAGGGCGGGGAGGCGGTTCACCTGCCGACCTAGCGGGTATGAGAAGGGCGCAGCATCTTTTGGAAAGAGCTTCAAGCCACCGAAGAAGACCGCGCCTTGACCTCGGTTGATACGCTCCACCGCTTCCGACTGGGGCACTCGCGCTGACGCGAGAACTCAGCAGTGTACGCGTCGCCTGTTGCATCGGCCCAGCCGGAGCCTGACTGCCCGAGTCACGGTCAGGCCCATCTGGACGCCGAGAAGCCTGGCGAACTGGTTCAGATGGACTGCTTCTACGTCGGCCCATCGATGCCGCTTCTGCCTAC
>DATMBD010000129.1:0-3371 GCA_035559355.1 Dehalococcoidia bacterium | reverse complement strand
CGAGTATTCGCGCAGGCCTGTTGGCGGCAGCGTCTGAGACGCCGTCTCGTCCGAGGGGACGGACGCCAGCCCGTCCGGCTGCAGGCCCATGTCCTCCGGCCTGCGCCTGACGATCAACACGGCGACCATGACCGTGACGAGGGCGGCGCCCCCGCCCAGGATCCTCCAGGTCGTCCTCCAGCCCACCAGGTCGATAAGGACTTGGCTCAAGGGGGCGAAGACGAAGATGCCGACCGGCGTTCCGGCGAAGGCGAGCGACATGGCCCTGCCGCGAAGGCGCACGAACCAGCGGGAGAGGGGGACTGCCGAGTACAGCGTCCCGCCCCCTCCCTGCAGGCCGGTCAGGCCGATGGCAGTGAATGCGAGGACGATGTGCCAGCCGGACTCTACGAGCGACAGCCCTAGGATCGCCGCGCCCGCGCAGACGCCTGCCGCCGCCATCGGCACGCGCGCGCCGTGGCGGTCGATCAGGCGGCCAATGAGCCAACCCGATGCAGCAAACCCGACCAGGCGCGCCGTCTGCGCCCAGCCGAAGGCTGCCTTGCCGATGCCCAGGTCCTCGCTCATCGGATCGACGAAGAGACCCAGGTTGACACCGCCCATGCCGGCGGAAACCGCACCAACAAGGGCGAGCCCGGCAACGATGACCCAGCCGTAATAGATACGGCCGGTCAAGAGGACGAAGGGCGTCGCGCAGGAAGGGTGGAGACAGGAGGCATCGAAGCAAGTATAGAGGGCCGCTGTGACAAGAGCTTTGCTGTAACGGCCGCATCTATTAGGCTGCTGAAAGTGAATACATTCACGATTAGCTGGCTGGGCATCGCCGAGCCAAGCGAAGGAGGTCCAATGGCCAAGGAGGCTATTATCTGATCTGGCTCAGGCCAGAGACCCGCGGACTTGTCGGGATCGGGTTTCTGGTCGTAGCACTCGTGACAGGAGGTCCAGGCAGCAAGACTCACATCGCAGCATCCCAGATAGAACCTTCCCCCACCGTTCTCGGTTCCCAAGCCCAGCACCAGACCATTGCCTTCCTTCAGCGAGCGTCGACGCTCGTTGGCGGAAGCCTGGCCATGACAGACACGATGCGGGCTTCCTTGCAGGAATTGCGGCCAAGCGGCCGCCCTGTCGACGTCTACGTGACCCACTACGGCGAGTCATATAACGGCCACGGCCTCGGCTGCGACGACACGGTCTATTCGTCTTTCGACCCCACGATCGTCGCCGTCGGGCCGGGACGCGAGCGCGAATGGCCTTGCGGCACGGCCTTCCTCATCTGCGGGGCCGGCGGCTGCCTCTGGGCGGAGCGTCGCGACGCCTGCCCAGGCTGCAGCCCCTACGTCATCGACCTCTCAGAACGGGGCCTGTACCTGGTTTGCGGGGCTGGAGCAGGCGTTTGCACAGCCCGTGTGCAGGCCTTCCAGCCGCGCCTCGCGTGCCCCTTCAAGGCTTGGGAAACGGCCGAGCCGGCCTTGACCGGAGACGTTTGGCTCGCCCTCGGCCGGGCGATCACGACTGCGGTAGCGACTGGCGTCAACCATAGTTTCGGCCTCTCCCATTCCGACACGGTTGCGGCCCGCTGCTCTCCCGGCTAGCCCCTAAGTCGAGGCGGCCGCGGCAGCTCGAGCTCTCGCCCTGCGGTCCCATTCCTGGACGCGGGGGTGGACGCCCCTGGTTAAATGGAAAGCGGGGGGCGACAGGCAAGCTCAGCGAGAGGCCGCCTTCAGGCCGCTGAAGGCTCCGCTGGCCCAGAGCTCGGTCGCCCGCACGTCTGGGGGTCGCCATGAGCAACACGAGCAAGCGCCTCGGCATTCTTGTCGGGGGAGGCCCGGCGCCGGGGATCAATAGCGTCATCAGCGCCGTTACGATCGAGGCGCGCAACTCCGGCCTCGACGTCATTGGCATCTACGATGGCTTCGAGCATCTGATCGAGGGCCGCACCGACCGCGTCCGCTCGCTTTCCATCGAGGACGTTTCGCGCATTCACACCCAGGGAGGGTCGATCCTGCGCACGGCTCGCGCCAACCCGACGAAGAGCCCGGAGGCGCTACGGAGCGTCATCGATGCGCTGCGGAGCCTCGACGTCAGCTACTTGGTCACGATCGGGGGCGACGATACGGCCTTTGCCGCCGCTTCCGTCGCCGACCACGCCGACGGTGCCGTCCGCGTCGCCCACGTGCCGAAGACGATCGACAATGACCTGCCACTGCCTGCGGGCATGCCTACCTTCGGATACGAAACGGCGCGTCACGTGGGCACGCAACTCGCCCTGACGATCATGGAGGACTCCCGCACCAGCAACCGCTGGTTCGTCGTCGTGGTCATGGGGCGCAAGGCAGGCCACCTCGCCCTCGGCATCGGCAAAGCGGCCGGCGCGACCTTGACGATCATCCCGGAGGAGTTCCCTCAGCCGGTGATCACGCTCGACGATGTCTGTCGGGTGATCGAGGGCGCCGTGCTCAAGCGGCGAGTCAACGGTCAGACGCACGGCGTCGCCATCGTCGCCGAAGGCATCGGGGAGCGCATCGCTCCCGAGGAGCTTCGCGCGGCGGCCGGCATCGACCTCAACTACGACGCCTACGGCAACGTGGCCCTGGCGGACATCCCTCTAGGGGCCCTGATCAAGCAGCGCGTCCAGCGCCGTTTTGCCGAACGCGGCCAGCGCCTCCAGGTGACGGAGGTGACGCTCGGCTACGAACTGCGCTGCTCGCAGCCGCTGCCTTTCGATATCGACTACACGCGCACGCTGGGCTACGGAGCCGTCCGCTTCCTGCTGGAGGAACCCGAGACAGACGCGCTGCGACGCGGCGGTTTCGTTTCTTTGGACGGAGTCAAATTGAACGTCCTCCCGTTCGAGGCGCTGCTCGACCCCGCCACCGGCAGGACACGAGTGCGGCTGGTCGATACGCAAGCCGAGCACTACCGCGTGGCCCGAGACTACATGATCCGCCTCGAACCGGAGGACTTGCAGGACGAGGCGATGTGCGCCCGCCTTGCCGCCGCCGGCAACATGAGCGTGGAGGCCTTCAAAGAGGAGTTCGCAAAGCTCTGGCAGGGCGCGCCCGCGACAGCCTAGGCGGGTCGCGAAAGGTCGCGATTTCGGACGAGTCCAGCGGCTGAAAGGCGCACTTTGGAGACCTCACCCCTAGCCCCTCTCCGAGATTCGGAGAAGGGAAGACATCATTCGCAAACGCAACCCCCTCTCCGAGATCGGAGGGGGACAGGGGGTGAGGTGAGCCTGGAGACCTCAGCCCGTTCCCCTCTCCGAGATTGGGAGGGGAACACGCTGCAACGCGGTCGTGCTCTTTGTCCGAGATTCGGACAGAGGGAACGGCGTCGGCCAGCCGCGCCGCGACTTAGTCCAGCCGCAACGG
>DATMBD010000128.1:0-4439 GCA_035559355.1 Dehalococcoidia bacterium | reverse complement strand
CTCCCTCAGCGCAGCCCTCGTCCCCGGCGGTACAGGGAGCTGAGCCCGCCAATCGGGCAGACGGGCAATCGGGCAGGCGTGGCAAGCGGGCAGCCGTCTCTCGAGCGCAAAGCCGCGGGATTCATCCTGCGGGGTCACTTTCTCTCCCCCGGCGCAGCCCTCGTCCCCGGGGGTACAGGGGGCGGAGCCCGCCAATCGGGCAAACGGGCAAGCGGGCAATCGGGCAAGCGCCGGCCGTTTCGTGGTCGAAGCCGCGGGATTCATCCCGCGGGGTCACTTTCTCTCCCCCAGCCTGCCCGTAGAATCGGCGTATGGATGACGAAATCGCAGCCCTGCGCGAAGAGCTGAGGGCGGCCCGCGCCCGGCTTCTGGACGCCATCGCCGGCGTCGGCGAGGAGCAGTTCAAGCGCAGGCCCGCGGCCGCCGGCGGCGGCGAGCCGGGCTGGTGCATCGCCGAAGTCCTCGCGCACCTGCTCTCGCAGGAGAAGCTGGGGACGGTCCGCATCGCTCTGGCGCTGGAGCGCGACGGCGCCGCCGCGGAGCCGTCGACGCCGGAGCAGCGCGAGCAGGACGCGCGCGCCGGCCGGGGCGCGCCCGTGCCGATGCTGGTGCACGGCCTCCTGGCGGCGAGACGGGAACTGGAGCGCCTCCTGGAGCGGGCGGAGGCGATCGATGGCGGGCTGGCGCGGGCCGTCGTCCATCCCCAGCGCGGCCGCGAAAGCGTGGCGTGGCTGCTCCGGGAGAAGATCATCGCTCACGAGCGCGAACACACGGCCCAGATCGAGGCGATAAAGGCGGCGCTGGCGGCGGAAGGTCGGGGCCGCTGAGGGACGTCCGGGCTTCGACTTGTCATCAGGATGCCAAGAGGGCCTCGCCAAGGCGGCGCGGACGTGGTATGAGAGGGTAGTCGAAAGCCTGAGGTCCCCGCCGCATGAGCGCCGTCGATGAGGTCAAGGCACGGCTCGATATCGTCGAAGTAGTCGGCGGCTACGTGCCGCTGCAGAAGGCCGGCCGCTACTTCAAGGCCAAATGCCCGTTCCATAACGAGAAGACGCCTTCGTTCTACGTCTATCCTGAGCGCCAGAGCTGGCACTGCTTCGGCGCTTGCGCCACCGGCGGCGACGTCATCGCCTTCGTTTCCCGCAAGGAGAACCTGGACTTCAGCGGCGCCCTCCGCCTGCTTGCCGAACGCGCCGGCGTGGAGCTCCACAGCGACGGCGCCCGCCGCCAGCAAGCGAAGACCCTGCAGGACGCGAACGAGGCAGCGGCGCTCTTCTACCACAGCCTCCTCCAGACCTCGGCGAGGGCGCGCGCTTACCTGGAAGAGCGCGGCGTGGACTCGAAGACGGCCGGAGACTTCCAGCTGGGCTACGCGCCGCCGGGCTGGGACTCGCTCCGCGCCTATCTAACCGCCCGCAGCTTCACGGACGAGCAGCTGCTCGAGGCCGGCCTGCTGGTTCAGGGAGACCGAAGCCCCTACGACCGCTTCCGCGACCGCCTGGTCTTCCCGATCCGCGACGACCGCGGCCGCGTGGTCGGCTTCGGCGGCAGGGTGCTGCCTGGAGGCGACAGCGGGGACGGCCCGAAATACGTCAACACGCCCCAGACCCCGGTCTTCGACAAGGGAGCCGTCCTCTACGGGCTGGACAGGGCCAAGGACGCCGTCCGGCAGAGCGGCGTTGCCGTGGTCGTCGAAGGCTACATGGACGTGATCGCCGCGCACCAGTTCGGGCATCGCAACGTGGTCGCGTCCATGGGCACGGCGCTGACGGAGCGCCAAGCCGTGCTCTTGCAGCGCTTCGCGGAGCGCGTGGTCCTCGCCATGGACGCGGACGAGGCGGGAAGCGCCGCTAACCTGCGCGCCATCCAGGTAGTGGCGGCAGCGGAACGGCCGTCGAGGACAGCCGGCAGGCCGCGTTCTTTGGACATAAGAGTAGTGGCGCTGCCGAAAGGAAAGGACCCGGACGAGCTGATTCGCGCCGAGGCAGAGGCCTGGCCGGCGGCGGTTGGCGCGGCGCGACCGGTCGTGGACCACCTCATCGCCGTCGTCAGCGCTGGCCTCGACTTGGCGGAGCCGCGCGATCGATCGCGCCTCGTCGCCGAGGTGCTGCCGGCGATCGCCGATGTTCGCGACCCCGTGCTGCGCGCGCACTATCTGCAACGCTTGAGCCGCTTGGCCCGGACGAGCGAGGAGGCGTTGCGCTTGGCCCTGCCCAGGCGGGCAGCGGCGCGCCCGCCGGAGCCGGAGGAGAATCAGGGCGAGAGCAAGGCAAAGCTCCCGCCTGCGCTCCACGCGCCGAGGGAGGCGTTCTGTCTCGCCCTTCTCTACAGGTTTCCGGCCCTGTCGGAGCTGGGCATGGCGCTGGACGAAGACCTGTTCACGTTGAGCGAGAACCGGGAGCTGCTGCGAAGGTGGAAGCGTCAGGAGGGCCCTCCGGGCGAGGACTCCGAGCTTCGCGCCCAGTATGAAACTGTAATGGCGTTGAGAGTCCCCGTAGCTGAAACGGCCCAGGCGGAGAAAGCGTTCTTAGATTGTGTGCGAAGGCTTCAGCACGCTAGAATGAGGGCTGTCAAGGAGGCCAGCGCCCTGGCCCTTGCTGAGGGAGAGGCAGGGGTACGGCCGGGGCGGGTTGCATCCATCGCCCGAGCACGGATGGGAGCAGGCAACGCCGAGGAGAGCTCAGAGGACGGACAGGCAGAGAGCGTCGCGTCTCAGCTCCTGGAAGACATGGAAGCCGGCCTGCGTTTCCACCGCAGCTTGATCGAAGGTATTCGCCCCGAGCCAAACAGGTAAATCGCTCCCAAATTGAGACGCGGATGTAAGCGGAAGCCAATCGCCGTTTCGTACCGGTCTCAGGCATTGTGAGAGAAGGTGCGCTTGGATGACCAATCGCATGTCGATCGATAGCGTTACCGACAGCGACGCAGGCGAAATCCTGACCACCGCCGCCGGCGGCGATGACGCCTTCCGGCGCGTGGCCGACATGATCGAGAGCAGGACGAGAGACATCGGTTCGGACATCTGGTCGGAACCAGATATCAAGCTCTCCCAGGATGCCGACGACGAACGCGAGGCCGCCCAGGCCGGCGTCGGCCTCGAGGACCAGGAAGGCATCGATGACCCGGTCCGCATGTATCTGCGGGAGATCGGCAAGGTCTTCCTCCTTTCCGCCGCGGACGAGAAACACCTGGCCCGCCAGATGGAGGAAGGCCAGCACATCGAGGACATCGAGGACACCTGGCGGCTGCAACACGGAAGCGACCCCAGCGCCGTCGAGATCGCCCTGACGCTGTTCGAGCAGCTCAATCAGCTCAAGCCCGTGCTCGATTTCGCGACCACGCACCTGGAACTGCCGCCGCATCCGACCCTGGCGGAGCGTCTCCACGACGAGAAGCTGCGCAGCTTCATCGACGGGGAGATGGACCAGGACTTCGCCGAAGCGGTGGCCAAGAATCGCGGCATTGAGCAGGAGGACGCGGCCCGCGCCATCGTCCGCCTTTCGATCATCACCCACATCCTGCAGCCGGACATCGTCGACATGATGGCGAAGGCGGCGGGCGAAGATGCGCTCCTGCCGCCGAAGTTCGAAGCGCGGCAGGCGCTGGCCGTCTGCGAAGACGCGCTTCGCGAGCGCTTCGAGCAGCTGAAGCGGGACGGCCTCGCGGCCGAGAAGCGGCTGACGGAGGCCAACCTGCGCCTCGTCGTCAGCGTCGCCAAGAAGTACATCGGCCGCGGCATGTCCCTCTTGGACCTGATTCAGGAGGGCAACATCGGCCTCATCCGGGCGGTCGAGAAGTTCGACTACCGCAAGGGGTTCAAGTTCAGCACCTACGCTACCTGGTGGATTCGGCAGGCGATCACTCGCGCCATCGCCGATCAGGCGCGGACCATCCGTATCCCCGTCCACATGGTGGAGACGATCAACAAGCTCGTGCGCGTCAGCCGGCGTCTGGTTCAGGAGTACGGCCGCGAGCCCACGAGCGAGGAGATCGGCCGCGGGATGGAGATCGCTCCGGAGAAGGTACGCGAGATCATGAAGGTCTCCCAGGAGCCCGTCTCCCTCGAGACGCCAATCGGTGAGGAGGAGGACTCCCACCTCGGCGACTTCATCGAGGACCCGGTGGCTTTGGCGCCGGCGGACGCGGCCGCGCACCAGCTGCTCAAGGAGCAGGTCATGGACGTCCTTGCCACCTTGGCCCCGCGGGAGCGCAAGGTCTTGGAGCTGCGCTTCGGGCTGGAGGACGGCCGCAGCCGCACGCTGGAGGAGGTGGGCCGGGAGTTCCACGTCACCCGGGAGCGCATCCGCCAGATAGAGGCGAAGGCGTTGCGCAAGCTGCGCCACCCGACGCGCTCGAAGAAGCTGCGCGACTACTTGGAATAAACGCCGTCAGGGCCGAGAACGCGCCGGGCGATGCTCCTCCCGGCGCGTTTTCGTGTA
>DATMBD010000127.1:0-9749 GCA_035559355.1 Dehalococcoidia bacterium | reverse complement strand
GCGTCCGCGTCCGCGATCTGCCCGTAACCGCCGAGAAGGTCTATCGCCTCCTACGCCGAGACCAGCGCTAGCGTAGGCCCTCCCGACCCTGCCGCCGACGGGCGTGCCACGGACGACGCCGCCCCGCCTGGATTTCGCCTGGCTTTTTCCTGCCGTCCTGTGGGGAAACGCTGGGGGCCCGCGAATTCGGCGACGAAAAGAGGCCCTGGCAGTCGCTTTCTCCGCCCGAAAAGTTGCCCTCGCAAAACGCCGTAAAAGTCGGCCATTTTCCAGGGTATTTCCCGAAATCCATTGACTTATGGGAGCCGTACCATTAGAAAACCCGATAGGCAAAAACGCGGGCGGCGTGCGCCCACAGCCAGAACAGGAGGAGCCATCAATGGCGAGCTACTGGGCCAGGACCTTGGAAAAGCGCATCTCCCGGCGCCGGGCTCTCGCGGCCACGGGCGCCGTGGGCGCGGCGGCGGCGTTCCTCGCCGCCTGCGGCGGTGGAGACGAGGGTGGTGAAGGGGCGGCAGGCGGCACGAAGGACACGAGCGGCCTCCTGGCCAAGATCGAAGACACGAGCAAGAACGCCAAGCGCGGCGGCGTCATGAAATGGACGCAGGCCTCCGAGCCGCTCCACTTCGACGGCCAAGCGCAGGGGCAGGCGCAGCTCAACATCTACAACGGCATGGTCTACGAGTCCCTGGTGCGGAACAAGCCTGGCGTCGGCGAGCCAACCACCTGGACCGAGGTATTGCCCAACCTGGCCGAGTCCTGGGAGTACTCCCCGGACAAGACGACCATAACCTTCAAGCTTCGGCGGAACGTCAAGTGGCAGAACATACCGCCCGTCAACGGCCGCGCGTTCGATTCATCGGACGTCCTCGCCAGCGTCAAGCGTTATGTCGGCCACCCCACGCCCAACAACAAGGCCACCAACTACAACTCCGTCAACCCGAACGCTCCCATCGTCTCCGTCGAAGCGCCCGACGCCTACACGGTCGTCTACAAGCTGAAGGAACCAACCTCCTTTATCATGCAGCGCCTTGCCAACATGATCACGGGCGAAATCGGCGCCATCTACCCCAAAGAGGCCGATAGCGGTTTCAACCCGCGCGAAAAGCAGATCGGCACGGGCGCCTACATGCTCGACAAGCACACGCCCTCCGTTGGCCTGACGTACAAACGCAACCCGGACTACTGGAACAACGAAGCCGGCTTCCCTGACGTCCTCGAAATCCCCTTCCTCAACGAACCTGCAGCCCGGCTGGCCCAGTTCACGACCGGCGCGATTTACGCTGTTGGTGGGCTGGCGGATATCGCCCCCGAGGACGTCGTCCCGACGAAGCGGAGCACGCCGGCGCTGAACATGTATCAGTTCATCGCCCCCAACAACAACACGTCCTTCATTCAGCGCATGGGTTGGAAGGACCTCAACGGGAAGCCCTCCCCCTTCCTGGACGTCCGGGTTCGGCGCGCCATGGCCATGGCCATCGACCGTGACGCCTACATCGACGCCTTCTCCAACGTCTCCAACTTCCAGCGCGAGGGACTGCCGGCGGAGGCGTACTACCACACGTCCATGGGCTACATCCCAGGCGTCACCCTTGACCCGCGGGACACGAAGACCTTCGGCGAGAACGCCAAATACTACACGCACAACATCGAGGAGGCGAAGAAGCTCCTCTCGGCCGCCGGCTACCCTAACGGCTTCGAGTATCCCTCCCACTGGCCCAACTTCCCGCTCTTTGGGCCGAACTTCCCGAAGCAGATCGAGGTCATCCACGCCTTCAACCAGGAAATCGGCCTCAAGCCGCAGTCGAACCCTGTGGACTACAACCTCTTCTATCTGCCCAACCTCGTGACCAAGCGCGGCCAGCACGAAGGCATCGCTTTTACGCTCGGCGCCGTCACCTCACCCGACTCCGTGGACTACTTCGTGTGGCGCTACTACTCGAAGTCCGGCGCCACCAGCGGCCAAATCTTCGGTGACATCGGCTCGGGCCCCGGCGAAGGCGACCCCAAGGTCGACGACCTCATCGACAAGGCGAAGGCCGAACTCGATGCCAAGCGCCAGGTCATGATCTTGGCCGACCTGCAGCGTTACCTGGCCGGCATGCAGTACTGCGTCAGCTCGCCCGGCGTGGGGACATCCTTCACCCTCGCCTGGCCAGCGGTCCGCAACTACCTCACCTTCCAGGGAGACAGCCGGGCCATCAACTCCTTCTACTACACGTGGTGGCTGGACGACACCCAGCCCCCGATCAAGCGCTCTTGACGCCGAAACCGCCACCAAGCGGCAAGGCCTGCCTCGAGACTGAGGCAGGCCTTGCCGTTTTAATCGAAAGACTTCTTTAACCCTCTTAGTCAATCAACGAGTTTCTCTTCGCCATATCGCATCATACTTCGATATTGGATTGTCTTCGTTAATACCACGCCTTTCGTCTCGCGCGTTTACCGGATTTCCAGGAAAGTTGCGCTTTCTCCAGACGAAGGGGACGCCTATGCTTGAATCCGCCAATCTGTTGGCTTCGTAGGGTTCTTTAGGCACAGTGCTATCGGGCCAAATTCGAACAAGGAGACGCCATCATTCATGTCGGAATACTGGGCTAGGACTTTGAGAAAACGAATTAGCCGCCGCCGCGCCCTAGCGGCGACGGGGGCGTCCGCGGCTGCGGCGGCCTTTCTAGCCGCTTGCGGAGGCGGCGAGGAAGGCGGCGGCGGTGGCGGGGCGAAGGACGCAAGCGGCCTCCTCACTCCCATCGAGGACCGCTCCAAGGAAGCCAAGCGGGGCGGCACCTTCACCTTCAACAACCTGAGGGACCCCCTCCACTTCGACGGCCAGGCCCAGGGACAGGTGCAGCTGAACGTCTTCAACAGCCTTGCCTATAGCGGCCTCGTCTACAACAAGCCGGGCTACAAGGAGCCTTCGACTTGGACGGAGGTTCTACCGAACCTCGCCTCCTCCTGGGAAGTCTCGCCTGACAAGCTCACGGTGACCTTCAAGCTGCGCGACGGCGTCAAGTGGCACAACATCCCGCCCGTCAACGGCCGCGCCTTCGAGGCTTCGGACGTCATCGCCAGCTACAACCGCTACATCGACTCGCCCACGCCCAACAACAAGACGATCAACTTCAACAAGGCGAACCCCAACGCCCCCATCCTCAGCTTCGAGGCCCCCGACGCCAAGACCGTCGTCCTGAAGCTCAAGGAACCCACCTCGTCCCTCTTCCAGCGCCTCGCCGTGATGATCACGGGCGAAATGGGCTCCATCTACCCCAGGGAAGCCGGCACGGGCTTCGATCCCAAGACGACGCAAATCGGCACGGGCGCCTACATGCTCGACCGGTTCGCGCCCTCGGTCGAAATCGTCTACAAGCGCAACCCTGAGTACTTCGACGCCGACAAAGCTGCCTGGTTCGACACGATCCGCTTCCCGCTCATCACCGAGTACGCGGCCGCCCTCGCCCAGTTCAAGTCCGGCGCCCTTTCGACCATGCAGCCGGCGATCTTGGCCGAAGACGTCATCGCCAGCAAGCGGGAAGTCCCCAGCCTCGGCATGTACGCTTACACCGCGGCCACCAACAGCCCCGGCGAGGCCATGCGTTTCGGCTGGCTGCCCATCGGCGGCAAGCCCTCCCCCTTCCTGGACATCCGCCTCCGCCAGGCCCTGTCCATGGCGTTCGACCGCGACGCCTACATCGACGCGCTCTACAACGTCCCCCGCTTCACGTCCGAGGGACTCCCTGTGGAGCGCCACTACTTCACCTCCATCGGCTACGTCCCCGGATACACACTGGACATCAAGGACAAGGCCCTGGGTGAGAACGCCAAGTACTACGAATACAACCTCACGGAGGCCAAGAAGCTCTTCGAGGCGGCCAAGTCTGCCTACGGCGGCGACTTCCCCGAGATCAAGGCAGGCCGCGTCAACGCCGTCTTCGGCGCCGCCTACGTCCAGTCCGTCGACATCATGGACCAGTTCGCCCGCGACCTCGGCCTCAAGATCTCGGCCCTGCCGCTCGACTACAACATCGACTACCTACCGAAGTACGTCACCCAGATGGGCAAGTTCGAGGGCATCCTCTACGGCATCGGCGCCGTCATCTCGCCCGACCCGACCGACTACTGGCTGTGGCGCATCTACTCCAAGACCGGCCCCACCAGCGGCATGATCGGCGTCGGCGGCCCTGACGGCAGCAAGGGCGACGGCTCCGGCGACCCCACGGTGGATTCCCTCATCGACAAGATGAAGGCTGAGTTTGACCCCAAGCGCCGAGCTGAGCTGGGCGCCGAGATGCAGAAGTACCTGGCCAAGCAGGCCTACTACATCTGCCGCCCCGGCATCGCCGACCAATTCCTCATGGCCCAGGAGGCGATCCAGAACTTCAACGTCTTCCAAGGCGACTCCCGCGTCGTCCAGTTGGGCATCGAGGGCATGCTGAACCTCTGGTCGGATCCCACGAAGCACGGCCATCAGGCTTAGCCAACCCTGATCGAAATACGAGGAGCGGGCGCCCGGCGCTCGCTCCTCGTTTTATGCATCCCAAGCAAGGCCAAGAGTAGTAAAGTGTTCCAAACACGCCGATTCCCTGGAGAGGAATCGGAAGGTCAGGCCGAAGGCCGAGCACCAAGGGGGCTGGAGATGCTGACAAAGGAAGACAACGAGCTCATCACCAACACGGACCCTGGGACCCCAATGGGGGAGCTGTTCCGCCGCTTCTGGCTGCCCGTCGCGCTATCGGAGGAGCTGCCCGGCCCGGACTGCGTGCCCGTGCGGCTCAAGATCATGGGCGAAGACCTCATCGCCTTCCGGGACAGCAGCGGCCGCGTCGGCCTTCTGGAGAAGTACTGCCCTCACAGGGGCGCCTCCCTCTTCTTCGGCCGTAACGAAGAGAACGGCCTCCGCTGCGTCTACCACGGTTGGAAGTTCGATGTCGACGGCCGCTGCGTCGACCTTCCGAACGCCGCCGAAGGCGAGACCTACAAGGAAAAGATCAAGATCGTCTGCTACCCCGTCGTCGAGGCCGGCGACCTCATTTGGGCCTACATGGGCCCGCCCGAGAAGAAGCCGCCCTTCCCCGAGTTCGAATGGACGAAGCTCCCCAAGAGCCACCGCTACGTGACCAAGTTCCGGCTGGAGTGCAACTGGCTTCAGGCTACGGAGGGCGACTTCGACCCCAGCCACGCGCGCTTCCTCCACAGCACCCTGGACTACAACCAGAGCAACCCGGGCAACGCGCTCAACCAGGGCCCCAATGCCAACCGCGTTGGCGCCAACGGCGCAAACGTCTTCACCGCGCCTGTCGACCCGAACGAGCCCTTCCCCCGCGCCGTCGGTCCCCGCCGCGTCAAGGCCACGGACCCCTCCGGCCCTGACCGCATGCGCTTGGAGGACATCGATTCGGCCTTCTTCTCTATCGCCGCCCAGGAACTGCCCGACGGGCGCAAGCAGGCCGTCGTTGGCCTGCGCTGGCGCATGCCCATCTTCTGTCCGCCCGGCGTCGCCCGGCCCGGCCATTTCTCCGCCAACATGCGCGTCCCCATCGATAACACGAGCATGATGTTCTTCCGGCTGCGCTGGAGCCTCAACCCCATGACCGACGCCGACCTCCAAGAGTACAAGCACGGCGGCTACACCCACCCGGAGATGATCCCCGGCACCTGGAAGACGAAGGCCAATATCTTCAACGACTACGAGATCGACCGCCTGGCGCAGAAGCATTACTCCTACAGCGGCATCAAGACCTTCCCGCTCCAGGACATCGCCATGATGGAAGACCAGTGGGGCCCGCTCGCGGACCGGCGCAAAGAGCACCTCACGAGCATGGACTACCAGATCATCCACCTGCGCAGGCGGCTTCTGAAGACGGCCAAGGAGCTCGCCCAGGGGATCGAGCCCAAAGAGCCCTGGCTCCCGGAGTCGTATCGCTACCACACCGCCCAGGTCATCCTCGACCACGGCACCCTCGAGGAAGCGATCGAAGCCGCGAAGCAGAAGGCCAAGGAGCCCATCCTCACGCCGGAGGTGTTGCAGGCGGCTCAGGTCGCCGTCAGCTGACGTCGGCCTTGAGGCTATCTAGGACGCCGAGTCTGCGCCGAGCGTGAAGGATTCCGGCGAGAGGCGCTTTCGCGGCGCCGCGGCCCGGGGTCAAGCCACTGCAAACAGGAGCGCTTCGCTCCCTTCCGGCCCGTATCCGGCCGCCAGGAACGCCCGCGGCGAAGCCGCGTTCCCGGCGAGATCGACGCGAACAGAAGCCTTTGCTTCGTGTCGCCTTCGCTCAATAGCCCTTCTGCTTGTCGATCTGGCCCTCGAGGGGACGGCCGGCGCGGTAGTGGCCGAGGTTGCGGATGAACCGCGCCACGTTCCGCCGCGCCCGGAACTGAGACGCGCCCGCCGTGTGGGGCGTGATCACCACGTTCGGCATCTCCCAGAGCGGGTGGTCCTCCGGCAGCGGCTCGATGGGCGTCACGTCGAGGCCCGCGCCCGCGATCTGGCCGACGTTCAGCGCCTTCGTGATCGCCTCCGGATCCACTATCGGCCCCCGGGTCACGTTCACAAGGAAGGCCGTTGGCCGCATCGACGCGAAAGCCTCGTCGTCGAACATGCCGCGTGTTTGCTTCGTCAGCGGGCAGCAGATCGTCACCACGTCGGAGGCGGCAAGGAAATCATGGAATCGCTCCATCCCCCAGACTTCGCCCACGTCCGGGCACGGCGGCACGTCCTCGACATCCACGGCGATGCACTCCATCCCGAAGGCGCGCGCCCGCTTCGCCACCGCCCTGCCGGTGCCGCCGAGGCCGACGATGCCCATCGTCAACCCCGTGAGCTCCACCATCACCTTGCGCAGCGGCGCCCGCAGGTGCCAGATCTTCGGCGCCTCCAGAATCGGCCTCTTCAGCTGGCGGGTCAGCGACAGCAGCAGCCCGAAAGCGTGGTCTGCCAGGTGTTCGCCGACGAGCCCCTTCTCGCCCGTGAGCGCCACCTCGCTCTCGACCATCTCGGGGAAGAGGAGCATGTCCACGCCCGCCGAAACGCAATGCAGCCAACGCAGGTTCTTCGCGGTCAGGAACGTCTCCCGGTCCAGCGTGCCGAGCGCCACCTCCGCGTCCGGCCAGTGCGCCTTCGCCTCGTCCGGGGAACCAGCGACGACGATCTCGCCCTCGCCCGAGGCAACGTAGATCTGCTCCAGTTCCTCGTCCGTTACTTCCGGCAGGGTCATGCCGCCTGTGACGATGAGAATCTTCATTCCCCGGCTCCTCTGGCTGCTTCGAAAGTCGATTTGAGCGACGCGAGGGCACTATACAACGCGAAGCTGACCTGCCCCCTCACCGCACGCGCACGAACTTCTGGAGCGAATGGCATCCGGGCCGGTAGACCGTGCCTTCGTAGGACGTCTGGCTGACTTCCCCCACGTAGACGTCGCCGTGTGAATCGACCCAGATGCCGTGCGGGGACGTGAACCGGCCAGCTACGCATGGATCGGCCCATTCGCCGCCGCCGATCGTCGAGATGACGTCGCCTCCCATGTCCCGCACGGTCAGCTTCGCCATGCGATTCTCCGGCCAGACGCGCTCAGTCAGCGATTTGTGGCCACGCCACCAGTTCATCTCGCCCACGAACACGCAGCCGTCCTGGATGAAGAGATCGCCGGGACGGTTGACGTCCGTCCACGCCTCCAGATACTCGCCGTCGGCGCTGAAGACCTGGATGCGGTCGTTCTCCCGATCGCAGACGAAAACGCGGCCGTCGGCGTGCGCCCAGACGCTGTGTGGCAGGTTGAACTGGCCCGGGCCGTCGCCCGGCTCGCCCCAGGACTGCAGGAGCTTGCCCTCCGCCGAAAATCGGTGGATGCGCGCGTTGCCGTAGCCATCCGAGACGTAAAGGTCGCCGTTTGGCGCGACCGACAGGCGCGTTGGGCGATTGAAGGGCCCAGCCCCGCGCCGGATCGTGCGCAGCGACGGCGCCGAGTAGCCGGTGTCCGATGGCTGGTGTGGCGTGCCAAGCGTCATGAGTAGGCGGCCATCCAGCGTGAACTTGCGCACCGTGTGGTCGCTGTCGTCGGCCAGATAGACGAAGTCACCGGCGATCGTGATCCCGTGGGGGCGCGTGAACACGCCTTCTCCCCACGACGTGAGGAAACGGCCGTCGCGCTCGTAGACGATGACGGGGTGTTCGCTGCGATTGAAGACGTAGACGCGGTCCTGAGAGTCCGTGGCCACGCCGACCACGTCACCATGGCTCCAGCCTTCGGGCAGCTGCTCCCAGTCCTCGTGCAGCTGGTAACGGAAATCGCCCTGCCCCTGGATCACGGCAACGTCCTCCCGGCTAGCGCAAAGTCTACCGGGCAAAGCCGGGCGAAGCTGGGACGATCATCTCTGCCCTCTGCACTCTGCACTCTCTACTACTTCCTCACCGTCCGGATCAGGCGCGCCAGGTGGTCGGTGCGGTTCGTGAACAGCGGCCGCATGCGCAGCGTCCAGGGCGTATCCGCTGCCTTGTGCCAAGCGTCGCTGTCACGAATGTCGGGCCGCTCGTATTCGTAGATCGCCAGGTACTTCGGCGAGCCCTCCCGGGCGCGATAGCGCCTGGCCGAGAGCACGCCGGGCACGCTCTGGAGCGCCGCCAGGTGTTCCTCCTCGTACCAGCGGTTGAGCTCCGCCTCGTGCTCCGGCGCCGTCTCGAGCCCGACCATGAGGACGTAAGGCGCGCCGTCCGGCGGCGACTCCCCTAGCCCGCTTATCGCCTCGAACTCGCGGCGCACCGTGGCCTTCAGGCTTCCGGTCACCCTCCGCGTCCAGGGCGTCGGGTTCTGACGCGCCTTCATGTACGGCTCGCTCGACAGCGCCCCGAAGTCCTCCAGCTCGTAGAGGGCGATGTATTTCGGCTCCCCCCTCAGGCAAACGTAGCGCCGCACCCGCAGGAAGCCGGGCATCGCCATTCGGTCTGCCAGGTGCTCCTCGTCGTACCAGCGATTGAAGTCGTCCTCGTTCTCGGGCGTGGGCTCCATCCAGACGGCCAGCAGGGCTCCGGGCATATTGGACATCGGCGATTCCGAGCCTCCGTTTCAGGAAGAGTGCAGAGTGCAGCGTAACAGAGTGCGCGACGGACGGGACGCGCCGGGGAGCCGATGGCGATGCCTTGTGCCGGTCCATCCCGTCGTTCGCGCGCGAAACGCGGTGGAATCGCATCGGCGAAACGGAGCGGCGAGGGCTGAGCCACGGGGCGGCCGGCCCTACACCGCCCCTGACTGCTGCCTTCCCTGCCTTTTGCCCTCCGCACTCTGCCCTCTGCACTCTGCACTCTTCTCCCCGGAAGGTCTATTATGCTTGCGCACTCGATTCCCGGCGTGTCCCTAGTCCTAGTGGAGGTTGCGCGTGAAACTGCTCTTCTTCAATGACTTCAAGCTCGGCGTGGCCAAAGGCGACCAAGTAATAGACGTCTCCAGCGTCGTAGCGGACATCCCCCGCCTCCAGCCCCAGGACCTGATGAGAGGCCTCATCGAGCGTTGGGACGAGTACAAGGGCAAGCTGGAGGCTTACGTCAGCCAGAACAGCGGCGTGCCCCTCGCCTCGGTCAAGATCAGGCCGCCGCTGCCCAAGCCCAGCACCATCGTCTGCATGGCGGTCAACTACCTCGAAAACCACACGATGCCCGAGCCGGCGCCCATCAACGCCTTCCTCAAGTCGCCGCACTGCGTTATCGGCGACGGCGACACGATGGTCCTGCCCGACATCCCGGCGACGGTCTTCGAGGGCGAGGC
>DATMBD010000126.1:0-11482 GCA_035559355.1 Dehalococcoidia bacterium | reverse complement strand
GAGGAGCTCGCGGGCCTTGGCGCGGGCCGGGCCCGGCTCGGCTCCCTCCAGGATCATGGGCAACTCGACGTTCTGGACAGCCGTCAAATAGGGGAGGACGTTGCGAGAGGTCTGCTGCCAGACGAAGCCGACTTCTCGGCGTCGGTAGGTGACGAGGTCGGCGGGGGTCATCGTCAGGAGGTTGCGGCCGCCAACGATCGCCCGTCCGGCGCTGGGGACGTCGAGGCCGGCGAGGATGTTCAGCAGCGTGGATTTCCCCGAGCCGGACGCCCCGACGATGGCCATCAGCTCGCCGCGCTGGACCTTGAGGTCGAGACCGCGCAGGGCCACGACTTCGAGGTCTTCCTGCTTGTAGATCTTGAAAAGGTCTTCGCAGAGGATGTAAGGCTCTTCGTCCCTGCGGCTGGGGCGAACCTCGCTGTGCTCTGCGGTCACGAATGCCATTCTATCGCACCCCTTCAGGCCGCGTCCGCGGGATCTCCCTCACCCTCGCTCCCGGCTCTCCGGGCCGGCGAGAGTCGCGGGGACAGGCAGGAAAAGCGCACATGCTTTACGCCTCGCCGATGCGCAGTACGCGGTGAAGCTGCAGGCGGGCGTAGAGGAGCACCACCGCGCCGATGGTCGCCAAGAAGACCACCCCAAGGACGAGCCAGGCCGTGCCGACCGTGAACCAGCTGATCTGGAGCTGCATAGGGGGCAGGACTTCGTCGCCGGTCTCGGTGAGGCCCATGTAACGGATCATGAGGCTGCCAAGGCGGAGGCCCACGAGCGTCCCCGCCGCCATCCCGAGGCCGATGACGAACAGTTGCTCGAAGCCGACCACAGCCGCGATTTGGCGCTTGGAAAAGCCCATCGTCCGCAGCACCGCGAATTCGAGCGTCCGCCGCTGCGCCGTCAGGTAGGAATAGATGAGGAAGCCGATAGCGCTGAGTATGAGGATGGCCGCGAAGCTGACGAAGAGGATGCCCTCCCAGCCGGCGGCGACGAGCGGGTCTTTCTTCTGCGCCAGGCGCAGTTCTTCGAAGCTGACGAGCTGGCCCTGGATGCCTCCGCCCGCAAACAGCTCACGGGCGGCCTCTACGGATCTCGCCGGCCCTTTCACCCACATTTCGTCCGGATAGATCAAGGGCCCTCGGGGGTTTGCGTTCAGGGCAACGCCCAGCTGATCGCCATTGAGGAGCATCGCCGCCTTTGTCCGCGGGTCCTCCAGCGTCGGAAAGAGGCGGAAGCTTCCCACGATGCGCACCTTGACGAAGGATGGGTTTATGAAGACGTCCGTGATGTCGCCGACTTTGAGGCGGCTCTGGTGCAAGAATCCATCGCTGGCCAGCGCATCGATCGGCGCGGCAGTCGCGGCGAACTGAATCCCGCGCGACGTGACCTGCCCCCGTTGCGGCGCCCACCGCATCTCCAGGGCCCGCCCTCCACCGGGTGCGGCCGCTTCGCTCACCTGATCGTTGAGCGCTTCCGGCAGCTGGCCCTGGATGGGCACCCAATCACGCGCGCTGTCGAAGTCGATGACGACGGCGGCGCCCGGCAGGCCTCCTAAGGCGCGATCGGGGTCGTAAAGCAGCTTCGTCGAAGCGAGATCCCCTATCGAAGCCAAGCTGCTGGTTTGGACGTCATCGAACTGGATGACGCCGGATGGGGGCGCCAGGCGCGTGGGTGACCGAAGGACAATCGACGTGAGCGTGAGGGGAGGCTGCGGCAGCGAGGCTACGTAAGGCCCATTGGGCGGCACGGTTGGGCCCGGCCGGCCGAAGCTGGGAAAGTTCGTTCCCGGCCGGCTGAGGTCGGAGACCAGGAGATGCCAGCCCGGCGGCATCTGGGTCACAGTGTCTGGGCCGATGATGTAGCTGAAGTAGCGGCCGGTGGCGTCGCGCACTTCCATCTCCAGCCCGAAGGCGCTGGGCATCTCCACCGGGTTCACCCAGATGCCCAGCCAGCGCGCGTCCGCAGGCAGTTCCACGCCGGCTTTCGGCGGCGATTCGGGCCGCAGTTCTTTCAGCAACGAATCCAGCGAGCCAGCGGCGAAATCGCGGCGGAAGTAAGCGACGTTCGCGAGGGTGTCGGGGTCGACGCCCAGAATCTGGATATCGACCCGGTTGGCGATCGATCCCTGACTGCCATCCATGCGATAGACGGGTGACGCATGCTCGGCGGCGAGGGCCTCTTTGAGACGCTCCGGCGCCTCCAGTGGCCCAGCAGCGGGCAGTTGCCTCATCTCGCTCAGGCGCAAGTCCGCGCCGGACTGGTAGTAGGCGCGGTCTTCATAGCTACGCTCCAGGGTGGCGCCGAAGCTCGCGGCGAACATCCCGACCGCGGTCGCCAGCATGAGGAGAAGGACGAGGCGGGAGTAATGCACCGGGTTTCGCACCAATTGCCACATGCCGATGAGCATCGCGGCGCCCTGAGCCCTGGCCACCAGCCAGGCAAGCAGCCGCAGCGCCACCGGGAAGAGCCGCAGGAAGACGATTCCCACCGTCAGGATGAAGAAGGCGGGCGTCAGCAAGAGGACCGGATCCACCGTGTGTTCGCCGAACAGGCGCTCCGAGACCAGACTTCCCCGTCTGTCCAGCTGGTAGAGGAGGAAGGCGCCCACGCCGACCAAGCCGAGGTCGAGGTAGTAGCGGAGGAAGAACGGCTGCTTTGGTGGCCGGGACGCGGCCGCACGCTGCTGGATGACCGTCCGTCTCGTCGCCTGGAAGGCGGGCAAGAGCAGCGTCACGAAGGCGAGGGCGGCGCCGCTGGCCGCCCACAGGTATGCGCCGCTGGAGAGGTGCACCTGAAGGTTGGAGCCTTGGCTGAGGTCGGCGAACGGCGGCGTTCGGCCCAGGAAGCTGATCACCGTCGCGGCGAGCGGCGGTCCCACAAGCAGGGCGACGACGAGGATGGCCAGCCCTTCGATGACGTAGATACGCATGACCTGGGGCGTCGTGGCACCGCGGCTCTTGAGCAGCGCAATCTCGCCCGACTGCCGTTCCACCAACATCGTCGAGACCATGTACAGGTAGTAGAGGACGATCGCGGCGATCTGGAGGACGAGGACGAGGAGCGGGATGCGCGTGAAGAAGAGCTTCTCGTCAAAGGTTGCCAGCACCTCTGGAAGCTCCGTCGCTATCGACGTGCGGACCACGTTCGAGTTGAGCTGGTTACCGTAACTCTCGAGCGAGCGGCGGACGCGTTCCGCGTTGCGGGCGTTGATGTCCCCCTGGTCGACATAGATCAGCGTCGTGTAGTCGGATGTCATGCTGGGCAGGTAGGCCGCGATGGCGTTGAAGAAGGTCTCCTGAGTGATCAGGAAGGGAATCGTCTCCCAGCTGGACGTTGGGAAGTAAAAGAAATCGTTCTGGCCGACCCAGAACTCGTCTTTCGGATCCTTGGGGTCGACGATCCCGACTACAGTGACGCGAACCGGCGCCGCGTCTTCCATCCAGAAGGGGTAGAGGTCGAAGGCGTCGCCCACGCGGATGGCCAGGCGGCGAGCCGTCTCTCCGCCCACTGCGGCTTCGACAGCCGGGGCCCGGCCCGGCGGCGCCGTCGCGTTCGACGGCATCCTGCCTTCGAGGTTGACGTGCGCTTCGAGACCAGTAACGAAGTTGAAGTGCGCGCGCGGCCGGTTGTCGTCACGGGGGACGGGCTGGCCGGGGGCCGTGGGGAAGAACGTGGCGCTGCGCCCGATCCGCGTGAACGACCCCTCGATGACCGGGCCGATTACTCGTTTGGCGGTTGCCTCGATGAAGTCTTCGTTCTTCGCGTAGGTATCGGCGAGCGAGCTTTGGGAGCTCGACCGCACGACGAGGTTGATCTTGTCCGGGCCGCGCTGGCGAAGGGCATAAGCGAGGCCGAGGTCGCGAATGGCGTCGGTGTAAATCGACGTAGTCGACATGATTGCCGCGGCGAGGACAGCGCCGGCGATCACGGCGAGGAGCAAGCGGGAGTTGGCGGACACTCGCCGGATGACGATGGGAATGACGGTGAGCAAGCCGCCCATCTGCAGTGCAGCAATTCTGTCATGCGGCCGTCGGGGGCGGCAAACCAGGCCGTGGTTCGCCGCCAACGGCTGCAGGCAAAGACAAATCGCGCGTCGCCGGCAGGCGGAAGGCGCGCCGTATAATCCCTACGTGGCTCCCCCCGATCGCAAGCCGCGTCTCGCCATCCTGGATGGCCACGGCATCATCCATCGCGCCTACTTTGCCCTGAAAGATCAGCCCCTCGTGGCGCGCAGGACGGGCGAAAACACTAGCGCCGTGTTCGGATTCACCAACACGCTCCTCGCCGTCATCGACGACCTCAAACCGACTCATCTCGTCGTGGCGATGGACCTCCCCGGCCCCACCTTCCGGCATGCGCGCGACGCCTCCTACAAGGCAACCCGCTTCGAAAACCTCAAAGCCCAGGTCGTAAACTCGCTCGCCGTCGTCCCCGAACTTGCCGAACCGGTCCGAAGTCAAATTGCGGAAGCGGTGGCCGCCGCCGAGTCCCGCGACCAGATCAAGGAAAGCATTTTTGCAACGGCCGAGAAGGCGGGCGTCGGCGTCGAAACCAAGCGCGAGATCGAGCGCGCCTTGGGCCCGATCGAGGCCACCTGGGACATCGGCCATCAGATCGGGCGCTGCCTGGAGATGATGGAAGCCTTCAACATCCCGGTCTTCAGCGCACAGGGCTACGAAGCCGACGACGTCATCGGCACGCTGGCCGTGCAAGCTGACGCTGCCGGCATCGAAACCTACATCGTGACGTTGGACAGCGACCTCATCCAGCTCATCCGGCCGAACGTCAGCATCTACATGATGCGCCCCTATCAGCGCGACCATGTCATCTACACGGAGGAGACCGCACGCGCCCGCTACGGCTTCCCGCCCCAACGCATGGCCGACTTCAAGGCCTTGCGCGGCGACACGTCCGACAACATCCCCGGCATTCCCGGCGTCGGGGAGGGCACGGCCACCAAGCTGCTCGTCCAGTTCGGGAGCATCGACGGCATTTACGCGCACATCGACGAGGTCAAGCCGGACAAGCTGCGTGAAAGCCTCCGCCAGTACGAAGGCCAGGTGCGCCAGGCCCTCGAAATGGCCACGGTGCGCACCGACGTGCCCGACATCGTCCTCGACCTCGACGAGGCGCGGGTGGGCCGCTACGACCGCCAGCGCGTCCTGGACCTCTTGCGCGATCTGGAGTTCCGCACGCTCGTGCCGCGCCTGCCCCCGGTGGAGGACGGCTACAGCCTCTCGAAGTCCGGTATCGAGGCTCCGGCAGAGAAGGCGTACAGAGTCGTGAACACCGAGGCCGGTCTCGACGCGCTCGTGGACCGCCTGCGCGCGGCGGGCCGCTTCGCCTTCGACCTCGAGGCCGTCGGCAGCAGCCCCTTCCACGCCATGCTCGTCGGCGTTGCCGTGGCGCCCGCGCCCGCGGAGGCTTACTACGTACCGCTTGGCCACCAGATGGCCCTCGGCGGGCCGCCGCAGCTGCCCGCCGACCTCGTTCTCTCCCGCCTGGCGCCGCTCTTCGAGGACGAATCCATCGAGAAGATTGCCCACAACGGCAAGTTCGATCTCGCTCATCTTGCCAGCCGCAAGATCAAGGTCGAGGGCTACGGCTTCGATACTCTTCTCGCCGCTTACATCCTCGGCGAAGGCGCCCTGGGCGACGTCTTCCGGGCCGGCGCCGGGTCGCTCAGCCTGAAGTGGCTCGTCTCACGTCGCTTAGGCTTCGAGATGCGCGAGATCGTCGATCTCGTCGGCAAGGCTGGCAACAAACAGCTATCGATCGACCAGGTTCTCATCGACGACTGCCTGCCCTACGTCTGCGAAAACGTCGACTATACCCTGCGTCTGCGCGAGCCGCTGGAGAAGGAGCTGCGGGAGCTGGGCATGTGGGACCTGTTCGCCGGGATCGAGATGCCGCTCGTGCCCGTCCTGGCGCGCATGGAGGAAGTGGGAATTGCCCTGGACACGAACGTTCTGAGGGAGATGTCGCAGGGCCTCAACGAGCAGATCGCCTACCTGGAGCAGCAGGCCTACCAGGCAGTCGGACACCAATTCAATTTGGGCTCGCCGCCTCAGCTCTCGCAGGTGCTGTTCGAAGAGCTGGGCCTGCCCAAGACCAGGCGCACGAAGCAAGGCTACTCCACCGATGCGCAAGCTATCGAAGCCTTGCGGGGAGTGCACCCGATTATCGACATCCTCCTCAAGTGGCGGGAGCTGACGAAGCTGCGATCTACGTACATCGAGACGCTGCCCGGGGCTGTCGATCCTAGGGACGGCCGCATCCATACCACCTTCGACCAGGCCGTGGCGGCTACCGGCCGCCTTTCCTCCAACAACCCCAACCTGCAGAACATCCCCGTGCGCAGCGAGCTCGGAGGCCAGGTGCGCCGCGCCTTCGTCGCTCGCGACATCGGCCCTGACCCATACCTGCTCTCGGCGGACTACTCCCAGATCGAGCTGCGCATCCTCGCCCACATGTCCGGCGACGAAGGGCTTCTGGAGGCATTCCGTCTGGACGAGGACATCCATGCCGCCACCGCGGCGCAGGTCTTCGGCGTGCCGATCGACCAGGTGACGCGGCTGCAGCGCAACCGCGCCAAGGTCTTCAACTTCGGCGTCCTCTACGGCCTCTCCGAGTTCGGCCTGGCCCAGCGCGAGGGGATCAGCCGCGAAGAAGCGGCCGCGTTCATCAAGCGCTACTTCGAGAAGTACGACGCCGTCAGGCGCTGGCGAGATTCCATCGTCGAGAGTACGCGGCGCAACGGCTACGCCGAAACGCTGTCCGGCCGCCGGCGCTACATCCCGGACATCCACTCCTCGAACTACAACGTGCGCATGGCCGCGGAACGCATCGCCATCAACATGCCCATCCAGGGAACGGCGTCCGACATCATCAAGATCGCGATGATCCGCATCGATGACGAGCTCACGAAACAGGGCTTCAAATCGCGGATGCTCCTGCAGGTGCATGACGAGCTCATTTTCGAGGGCCCGAAAGCGGAGCTGGACGACCTGCGCGCGCTTGTCCTGCGGATCATGCCTGCCTCGCTGGAGCTCAAAGTCCCGCTCAAAGTGGACGTCAAGGTCGGCAAGAACTGGGCCGACATGGAGTAGGGCGGGCAAATCCGCGGCCGACGTCCTTCGGTTTCATCCGGAGAGACGATTCGGGGGCGACAGCGCCGCGCCGCAGCGCGGAGAGGGGCGGGCGGCACCGGGGTGAGGTAGAGGCCCCGCAGGATAATCCTGCGGCTTCCCGAGTTCGCGCCTTAAGGCGGCGGTCATGGCCCAGCCGCGGCATTCATCCCGCGGGATGGTTCCTCGACACCCGTTTTCCTCGTATGCCGGCGCCACGGGACAACGTGAAGAAAGACGTCCCAGGCAGCGGAGATGAGGTCAGGGGAAAAGTTCCTTTGCCGCCGTTCAGCCCTGGTTCCGGAAGGACTGGACCGCGAACAGCAGGATGAAGACGACGAACGCGGCGACGATGGCCAGGGATTCGGCCGTCGTGAGCACGTGGCCGAAGACCTTGACGTTGGTCACGAGATTGGCGCCGGTCGCGTTCGCGGCGATCTCGTTGGAG
Organism: Dehalococcoidia bacterium; assembly: GCA_035559355.1. Classification (GTDB taxonomy): domain Bacteria; phylum Chloroflexota; class Dehalococcoidia; order DSTF01; family WHTK01; genus WHTK01. Next base: position 3,913 of record DATMBD010000126.1, on the reverse strand, counting down.
AGCGCCGCCGACCGCAGAGGCGCCACGAGGTACGTGACCGGGTTCAGCTTCGCCAGGACTTCCAGCCAGGCCGGGATGTTGTTGACGGGGAACATGATCCCGGAGAGGAACATCGTGGGCATGATCGTCAGCTGGGTGACCATCTGAAAGCTCTCCTGCGTGGCGAGCCGCGAAGCGAGGGCGATGCCCAGGCTGGTCATGGCCAGGGCGAGGACGGCCATCAGCGCCCACATCTTCAGGACGATGAGCGGCGTCAGCTCGACGCCGAGGATTGGGGCGGCGAGGAAGATGATCGACCCCTGAAGCAGGGCGATGCTCGTTCCGCCCAGCAGTTTGCCGACAACGATCGACGTGCGGCTGATGGGGGCCACAAGGATCTCGCGCAAGAACCCGAACTGCTTGTCCCAGATGATGGAAGCTCCCGTGAACACGGAGTTCATGAGCACGGCCTGGGCCACCATTCCGGGAAAGATGAACTGCCGGTAGTTGATGCCGCCGCCCAGTTCGCCGATGGAGTTGCCGAGGCCTTCGCCGAGGATGAGCATCATCACCAGCGGCATGAACAGGCCGGAGATCATCCGGGGACGATCGCGGGTGTAGGTGAGCACTTCCCGCTGCCAGACAACCTTGATAACCCGCAGCTCGCTCGGCTGTCTGGTCCTCGGCCGGCCTTGATCCAAGGCGCGCGGTATGGACTCGACTGCCATCAACGCCTCCCTCTCATGGCCGGGCCGCCCATCCGGCCCGGCCCGAAGCCGCGACCCGAGCGCATCATAGAGATCAAGCGCTCGCCCTCGCTCGGCGCGGCGTCCCTGATCTGGTGTCCCGTCAGGGCCACGAACACGTCATCGAGCGTCGGCCGTCGGATCGATACGGTCTGGATCGGGGTCTCCAGCCGGGAGAAGAGCAGCGGCACGAATTGGTCGCCACGGTCGACACGAAAGGTGAGGGCGTCGTTCTCCGTCTGGGGCTCGATCTCGAACCGCTCCCGGATCTCCGCGGCAAGCCGCTGATTGTCGGCGGCGGAGACCGAGATCACGTCGCCGCCCAGACGGCCCTTCAAGCCCGAAGGTGTGTCCAGGGCGATGATCTTCCCGTGGTCGATGATGGCGATGCGGTCGCACGCTTCCGCTTCGTCCATGTAGTGGGTCGTGAGGAAGATGGTGACGCCTTCGGAGTCGCGCAGCGACTGGGCGTAGCCCCAAAGGCCGCGCCGCGACTGCGGGTCGAGCCCGACGGTCGGCTCGTCGAGAAACAGGGCTGCCGGCGAATGCATGAGCCCGCGCGCGATCTCCAGGCGGCGTTTCATGCCGCCTGAGAAGGTCAGCACCTGGTCGTCGGCGCGGTCGGTCAGGCCGACGCGCTCGAGGATTGTGGCGGCGCGGGCGGCGATTTCCGACCGCGCCATGCCGTAAATCTCGCCGTGGAAGTGGAGGTTCTCGCGCGCCGTCAGGCGCTCGTCCAGGGTGGTGTCCTGAAAAACGATGCCGATCTCGCGTCGCACCGCCGCGGGCTCCTGGATGATGTCGTGGCCGCCGATCCTGGCGGTGCCGGAGGTGGGGCGCAGAAGCGTGCAGAGCATGGAGATGGTCGTGGTCTTACCGGCGCCGTTCGGGCCTAGGAAGCCGAAAATCTCGCCCCGCCGCACTTCGAAGGAGACGCCGTCGACGGCGGTGAAATCGCCGAAGCGCTTCGTGAGCGTCAGGACCTCGATGGCGTACTGCTGGTCTTCTGACTGCATCATGACGGCATTGTGATGGCATCGTGGCGCGATGTCAAGCGCCTCGACTGCAATGGTTTGCCTGAAAGAGAGAGTAGCATTTCCGGCTGCCCGGCAGGCGGCGGGGCGGGTTCCGTCGCACCGAGCGCCTGAACGTAGAGCCGGTCCGCCGCCACTGCCCCTCGCCGCATCGCGGAGAGGGGCTCTGGCAGCGAGGGTGAGGTCGGTCAGTATCCGCCGGCTATGAGGTCGCGCGGGCGGCGTTGCGGGCCTTCGAGGAGTCCTCCAGGCCGTAGAGCGCGATGGCGTTATCGCGCAGTATCTTTCGCTGCTGGCTGGGCGTGAGGTCCGCCATCTGCTCCTGGACGATCCGCACCGAGTCCGGGAAGGTGCTGTCCGGGTGGGGGTAATCGGATGCCCAGAGGATGTGGTCCTCGTTGCAGAACTTGAGCAGCGCCAGGCCCACGGGATCGTCCTGGAAGGTGATCCAGAAGTTTCGCTTCCAGACCTCGCTCGGCTTCATCGTCAAGTTGATGCCGCCGCGTTGATCCCAGTAGGCCTTGTTGTCCAGCAGCCGTTGGTAGCGATAGTCCATCTCGTGGACCAGCCAGGGCAGCCAGCCGAGGCCGACTTCCGCGAGCATGACGCGCACGCCCGCGTGCCGGTCGAGGACGCCCTCGGCGATGAGGCCCCAGAAGGGGTCCAGGAACTGGTTTATGAAGCCTTTGCTGGGGTTGAAGACAGAAGAAGGCCGTTCCGCCTGCGCCGCCGGGCCCGCCGGCCTGCCCGGCCCGCCGCCTCCGCCGCCGACATGGAACGAGACGATCATCCCCGTCTCTTCCGCCGCCGACCAGAAGGGCTCCCAAGCCGGGTCGTAGATTTTCGGGTTGGCGCTGCCGATCAGGAAATTCACCTGCTGCACGCCGCCCTTCCGCGCGAGCCGGTACATCTCTGCAGTGGCGGCCTGGATGTCTTCGCCGGGCAGGGCAGCGACGCCGTGCAATCGCCTCGGGTCGTAGGAGCAGAACTCGATTAGCCAGTCGTTGTACGCCTCGTAAATGGCGGTGCGGAGCTCTGGATCCTCGCAGCGGAAAGCGGCAATGGGCCCGAACATGTACGTCGCTTCGATGTTGTCGCGGGTCATGTCGGCCAGCCGGAGTTCGGGGATCGTCGGCCGGAGGACGCCGGGCTCGTAGACGCCGCCGCGCTCGAGCGCGGTCTTGAAATAGCGCTGCGGCGGCGGGCCCTTAGGCTTGCCGCCGGCCCAAGGTCCCCAGGTTACGCCATCGCAGACCCAGGCGTAGCCGGTATCGGTCTCGACGGGTCGCGGGCCGCGCTCTCGCAAGCGCGGCGGCAGTCGCTGCTGCCAGAGGTCGCCGGGCAGGTACTGGATATCGATATGGTCGTCCACGGATACGAATTGGTAGTCCACCGCTATCCTCCGCGTGGTCATTCTCGCGCGTCAGTCTAGCAGCCGCGCCCGCTCAGTGCGTCGTCAGCGCCACAGCCGTTGCGACGCGAGCCTTGCGCCCTGCACCAGCGACTGCAGCTTCGCCCACGCGATCTGGGGGTGCGAACGGCCGCCGAAGCCGCAATCCGTCCCGGCGATGACGTTTTCGCGGCCCACGACTCCGGCGTAGCGCTCGATGCGCTGTGCAACGAGCTCCGGATGCTCGATCAGGTCGGTGGAGTGGGTGACGACGCCGGGGATGAGGGCCTTGCCCTCCGGCAGCCTGACGTCCTGCCAGACGGCCCATTCGTGCTCGTGCCGGGCGTTCGCCGCCTCGATCGAGTACGCCTGCGCGTTGACTTTGAGCATGAGGTCGACGATGTGGCGCAGCTCGAGGTCGAAGGCGTGGGGGCCGTGCCAGCTGCCCCAGCAGAGGTGATAGCGTATGCGGTCTTCCGGGAGGCCGCGGAGGGCGTGGTTCAGCGCCTCGATGCGCATTTCGCAGCGCTTGCGGAACGCCTCCAACCCCATCTGGATGCCGATCCGGTCCCACAGCGCCGGCAGCCAGGCATCGTCCACCTGAAGGATAATGCCGGCTTCGATGATGGCGCGGTATTCCACGGCCATCGCGTCAGCGATGGCGTAAACGTACTCCTCTTCCGTGCGGTAATAGTCGTTGCGGCGGTAGACTTCGAGGCTCGCCGGCGCCGTGGAGGTGAGAAACAGGTCGTCCGTGGTGCCGG